>NZ_LLYW01000024.1 GCF_001484195.1 Thermococcus celericrescens | reverse complement strand
CCGTAGCGCAGACGGAAGCCGCCGTTCTCGGAGGGCTCGGCGAAGAGCGGCCTTCCACCGATTATCTCCTTCGTGTACTTCTTGTTGGGGGCGATGTTGGCCTTAAAGCGCTCGTAGAGCTCGTAGTAGAAGCCTTTCTCAACTTTTTCGGCAACTTCCTCCCTGGCGCCGGAATCCTCGGCTTTGGATTCGGAAGATTTGGAATCATCCGCCTTCTTGCCCTTTTCTTTGGCATCGACGAACTCCTTTATCCAGTCCCAGCCGTCAACGCCCATCTTGTCTATGTACTTGACGAGCTTCTTCGCCTTCTGGAGGACACCCTCGGCGAGGACGAGTATGGCACCGCCGCGCAGGTGGTTGGTTTCAACGCCGGGAACGTCGCGGTGGGAAACCTCGACTTTGTCGGTCTCTTCGCCGGTTATCTCGATGGGGATGTTCTTCATGGCGAGCCTTACTTCATCCGCCTCCGGGTGGTACTGCAGGCGCGTGACGGCGCGGTGGTAGAGGTCGATCTCCTCCACCATTCTCTCTATGTGCTTCTCGCTGGGCTTGAAGCGGTCAAGGCCGAGCTTCTTCCTGACGTAGTCTCCGACGAGGACGCTGAGAGCCTGTGCGGTTCCTCCGGAGCTCCTGATGGGGCCCGCGTAGTAAAGGGCCAGGTATTCGGAATTGTCTCCCCACTCGTTCCTCTTGACCTTGACGTCGGCTATTCCCTCCAGGGGGGCGGAGACGATTCCCTCGGTGAGGATGGCAAGGGCGGTTCTAACGGCCTGCTCAGCATAGCGCTCCTTGCTCCCCAGGTCACCGAACTTACCGTCTATAATCTCGTCAACGACCTTTAGGGCGGCCAGTTCTTTACCGTACTCCTTAACAAGAACACGTATCCTCTCGGCCACGCCCTTCGGACCGACGAGGCTCTCAACACGGCCGGCCATGTCGGTCGCCTGGGGGACCTCAACCTCAAGGCTGGGGTCCTTCCCCTGTTCACGGGCCTTTCTCGCCACCTCGTAGGCCCTGTCTATCTCGCGCTGGAGCGATTCGAAGTAGGATTTCATCTCGGATGAGTAGAGTTCCTCGCCCATTCAAACCCCCTCACAGTACTCGTCAAACCTCACAACGGCCCTCAAGCGGGCGGTTTCGACGTCTATTATGGGCACCCTGGCGGGTGTTGGCATGATGTTCACCATCTTCTGGAACTCCGTCTGGGCCTGCCAAGTTCCGGTGTTTATCAGAAAAACGCCGTTGTACATCTTGTACTGCATAACGTGGACGTGACCGGCCTGGAAGAGGTCTGGAACGGATTCTATAACGAGGGTATCCTCCGAATCCGGTGCGACGGGCACCTTCTCCCCGAAGGTCGGCGCAAGGTGGCGGAGTTTGAGCAGGTCGAGCATGGCCTCGGCAGGCCTGTGGTGGCTCCTGTTCGGGATGAAGCTGACGACGTCCTCTATGCCGCGCCCGTGGGCAATGAGAAAGTCGCGTCCGTGAAGCCTCACGACGGCAGGGTTGCTTATCATGACGGCATTCTTGAGCTTTTTGAGGGGTCTGGCGTACTCATCGTAGAACCCCGGCTGGGGGAGGGCGGTTCTGGCGGCGTCGTGGTTGCCCGGGCCGATGAACATGGTTATGTGGTCGGGCACGTTGCGGAGGAGGTTCGCCAGGGCCTCGTACTGATCGAAGATGTCCGGAATCTCCAGCTCGTTGTACTGGCCGGGGTAGATGCCGATTCCATCGACGACATCGCCGGCAATTATCATGTACTTTATCCTGCTCACGAGCTCCTCCTCGGCGCGGTTGTTCACCTCACCGTTGAGCCACTCGAGGAAGCGTTCAAAGGCCTTCTCGCAGAACTTGTTGCTTCCCACGTGGATGTCGCTGAGGAGGATGGCGTAAACCTTCTCCTCGAGCGGAGGCTTGTCGCGCTTGAACTTTGGAACGTCCGGGAGGTAGATCCTGTTGGCGAAGAATATGCCCCTCCCCGAGTAGCGGCCGCGGAAGGCTATAACGGAGTCGGGCATTATCTGGAAGAACTTCTTGCTCTCCTCGTTGTTGCGGTTTATGAAGACCTTGATTATCCCAGTGCTGTCCTCGACCTCAAACATGAATCCCTTAGCCGTCTCGCGCTTGCTGTTGATGAGACCGATGATGGTTACCTCCTCGTCCCCTCCCACGTAGCCCAGCTTCCCTATGTCTATGACGCTGCCGAGCTCGGGGTTCTCGCGGAGGATTCTGCGCATCTTTCTCAGCCGGCTCTTGAAGTAGTCCGAGTACACCTTGACGATTATCTCGCCCTCCTTGCTGGCGGCGCTCTTGACCTTGGGAACCTCGAACTTCACATTCTTGACGTCGAAGACGAGCTCCCAGTCATCCTCTATCTCCCTCGCACGATAGTGGAAGCCCTCCCTGGGCGCTATAACAACATCCGCGTACGTCGAGTAGCTCTTCTCCTCGGGAACCTCCTCGCCGACGTAGGCTATCGGCACCCCGTAGTCCCCGTAAACTATCTTGGGCTTCACACCGTTCCCGTTCTCGTCGGAGTAGTAGGATTCATCGTCAGTGTAACCGTTTCCGTTCTCGGGGAAGGCAGAGCCAGCAACCACAGCCTGGCCCCCTGCGGCGGGTTCAGACCGCAACACAGCACCGTTCTCCATCGGAAACGTCTCGAGGGGGGCATCCTCCCCGGGGGTCCCAGCGGACACGTTTTCCCCCACGGGTCCCTCCCCATCACCACCGGCAGGCAGAGTTCCAGTGGAAATGAAACTCTCCCCCCCAGAATATTCGGGTTCTCCTAGCCCAGATCCACTAAAAGACGCAGTTTCCACCGCGGATTCACCAGGATTTCCAGTGGAAATATAAGTTGGCGGTTCCCCTCCAGAAGAGCCCATCACGTCGCCGGGTTCAGCAACATGAACCCCATCCGGGACCCTCTCAGCAAAATCGGAAGATTCTTCCGGCAGTTCATCAGATTCTCCAGATTCGAGGGGGATTTCTTCGACAGTCTCCTGGAGCTCGGGGGGACCCTCGCCGGCGGGGGGTTCCAGTGGAGCAGGGCCCTTCCCGCTGAGGAACTCCTTCGCAATGGCTGAGTCTATGACAAACGTGCCCCTGGCACGGGCGAACTTTATCAGCTCGGCGAGAGTGAAGTCCTTCTTATAGCTATCCACGAGAAGGTAGTAAGCCGAAGGGGTGATTAGATAGCGATTGGCCATTAAATCCTCGATCAAACCCATCAGAGCAGCCTCCTCTGGCGGGACATGCTCACCGTCAGCATGGTCTGAAGCTGGGAATCGTGTCTGTATATGTTCTTGACCTTATAAGGTGTTACGTTGAGCCTTATTTCCTTCGTCCTGCCGTAGCGGCCCTTGCTGACGACCTTGGCATTGATGATGCCGAGCATGTCGAGCTCGTTTATCAGGTCGCTCACGCGCCTCTGGGTGAGGGGTTCGAGGTCGATGTGGTCGCAGAGGGACATGTAAACCGAGTAAACGTCGCCCGTGTTGGCGGGCAGTTCGCCGTTCTCGTCCAGGAGGACTATTGCGTAGAGCAGAACCTTCGAGTGGAGCGGAAGGGTCTTTATGACCTCCTCCATGGTGTCCTGTTCTATCTTCTCCTGGGCCTTCCAGACGTGCCTCTCCGTGACCTTGCTCGCGCCCTCGCGCTCCGCTATCTCACCCGCAACGCGGAGCAGGTCAAGGGCCCTTCTCGCGTCGCCGTGCTCCCTCGCGGCCAGGGCGGCACACAGGGGGACGACGCCGTCGTCGAGAACGCCCTCGTTGAATGCGTCGCTGGCACGCTGCATCAGAATATCCCTGAGCTGGTTGGCATCGTACGGGGGAAAGACAACCTCCTCCTCGCTCAGGCTCGAGAGGACGCGCGCATCGAGGTACTCCTTGAATTTGAGGTCGTTTGAGATGCCTATGATGCTCACCTTCGCAAGGCCCAGCTCGGTGTTTATCCTCGTGAGGGAGTAGAGGATGTCATCGCCGCTCTTTTTGATTAACTTGTCAATCTCGTCCAAGACTATTATGACGAAGCGCTCACGGGCGTCGATTACCTCCTTAAGCCGTGCGTAAACTTCATCGGTGGGCCAGCCCACGAGGGGGACCTCAACGCCGCTCTCGTTCTTAAAGTGGTTCACGATGTTCGCCAGAACACGGTACTGAGTGTCCACTATCTCGCAATTGATGTAAATGACGTCCACGGGGATCTCATACTTATCGGAGATCCTCTTCAGCTCGTCGGTAACGAATTTTATGGTAACCGTCTTACCCGTTCCCGTCTTCCCGTACACAAAAACATTCGAAGGCGTCTCGCCACGGAGGACGGGAACCAGAATATGAGCCAGCTCCTCAATCTGCTCGCGCCTGTGGGGGAGCTCCTTAGGGGTATAACTGTGTCTGAGAACCTCTTTATTCTTGAATATCTTCTTGGCGTGAAGGTACTTCTCGAAGATTGAATCAATGTAATTGTCGTCCATTCTCACCACCCATTCCAATGGAAATCCAGGCCGGTTATTGATTATCGTGCAAACCCAAATGATTGACTTTGCCAATTAAGCAATTAAAGACATTTAGTATTGACTATTTTCCATAGTCATTTGCCAGATTTTGAACATCAGACACATATTCCAGAGGAAGCACTGGATGCAGAGGAAAGCATAGATATTCGAGGTCATGGGTTTATATGCGTTGTTGAACAGGGGGATGTAAAAAGAGGGTGAGAAAACAGAAGAGATGATCAAAGAGAACCAGCCAGCGTCACGCCTCTTCCGGCCCAGATTTTTCCCGGGTGACCTCAAGAACGGAATCCAGAAGCCTCCTTGCTTCCGCTTCGTCGAGTCCGACTTTAACGGTCAGGAACTCCATGAGCTGCTCGTAGGTGTATCCGTTTCCTCCTGCGCTTATTTTTGTTGCAGTCCTTGACTAATTATCACTAACGAGTTCTTGCAGTGCAGGAGGTTAGCCTCAACCACCAGCATCACCGGACTCACCGAGTCCTCCGCCGATGGCTCACAGGCCTTCGGGCTGAACGGAAACAGCCCCACCAAGTTCAAGACCGCAACAAAATCCCTGTCCATTGAAAAACTGCAAACCGGACACTCGAAAACCCTCCGACGCAGAGCGTCATCATTAGGCTTAACCCTAAACGCACCACAATGCGGACAAACCTGAGAAGAATAAGAAGGATTAACAAAAACCACAGAAACACCATACTCAACCGCCTTCTCAAAGACAAAACGCTGGAAACCATTCATTCCAATGTTGTGAAGCGTATCCCTCAGCCTCGCCTCGCTCTTTCTCCTTTTCCTCACAACCCTTTGATTAAAATTCTTCGGAACGGCCTCAAAGACGAGAGTAGCATGCAAGAACTTTCCGCTCCTTCTCAACAATATGGAGTTTCACGCCAGCCTTGAGCTTCCAGCCCTCGTCAAGATACTTGAAGAAGAGTTTGTGTGGTTTTAATGGGAGTTTTATCCTACCCCTCTTTGTCGTGAGGCCTATGACAAGGATTCTCTTTCCGTTTTTTAGAGTGTCGAATTGAGGGAACCTCTTGTAATCCCATAGAACATCGTCCAGCCAGAGCGAAACGTTCCGGATAACCGGTTTTTCAGTTTTGGCCTTTCCCTTCTTCTTCAGTTCGAGGAAGCTCTTGGCCCTCGTCACTGCGTCTTGGCAAACCGTGTAGTAATAGTGGGTTGGAAGATTGTGCTCCTCCTTGAGTTTTTTGTAGAAGATTTTCCTAAGTTTTAGATGGCTCTTCACTTTGTTTTCAACTGCATAGTTTGTCAGAAAGGTTAATATTTCCGAGTATTCGTCATAAATCTCTTTTATCGCCTCGAACTTCTTTCCCGTGAGTGGGAGGCTTTCGAGGACGACTGTTCGGGTTAGTTTCACTCGTTCTCAACCTCCACGAGGAGTTTTTTGAATCCTTGAACGAGCTTTTTGTTCTTGTGGCTTCTCAACTCGTAAAGTCTCCCGGCAAAGCTGGTTATTATTGCGATTAAGTCCTCAACCAGTTCTTCTCGTGGTGTCTTGTCTTTTTTGAAGACTGTTTCAATCCTCACGTTGTATGCTGAGAAGAGTTCTTCCAGATATTTGAAGCCGAACCGTGTAAGCCTATCTGGATAAGTGATGATGAGAACGTCATACTCGCTGTTTTTTGCGAGGGTGATGAGTTTTTTGAGGCCTTTTCTATTCTCGTTCAGTCCGGAGGCGATTTCTTTCACTTCTTCAACTATTTGGTAGCCTTTGCTGATGGCGTATTGTTCGAGGGTTTTGAGTTGTGTTCCGAGGTCTTCTTTTTGGTCTCTTCCTGAGACTCTGGCGTAGAGGATTGCTCTTGTTGTTTCTTTTTTCTTGCCGAGCAGTTTTTGAACTTCTTCTTCGGGGATTCTATAATCCCGACCTATTTTGATGGCTCTGATTTTTCCAGCGTGAATCCAGCGGATTATGGTTACTTTGTTGTAGTTAAGGAGTTCTGCAACCTCGGAGGGTTTGTAAAACTTTGGCATTGCTAGCCCCAAATATTAATATGCAACGAAAGTATTTAAATCTTTCGAAAGACACTACTTAGGAAACAGCCTCTCTAAGAGCATGTAGAGTATGCGGTCGAAGACCCTCTCCACAAATTCCTCCTCAAGACCCAGGGCCTCCACGCCGGACAGAAGTCCTATCGCCAGGGCGGTGAGGGCATCGTTGAACTCCTCCTTGCCAAGGGTCTTCTTATCTAGGTCAACGCGGATGTTGACGACGTCATTGGGCCTTCCCAGGCTGAACTTCATCATGTGAATTCTGTCGTTAAGCTCCAGAAGGGTGTGGTACACATAGAGCTTGTCAGCCTCGTCCATGCCGTACGTCTCGAGGCTGGTGGGGATCATGAGATGAACGAACTAATCCGAGAACGCGACCACGATGGTGAACGGCATCTTGGGATGCTCCGCCACGTAGGTGGCATCACCAATCTCGCTGACGTTCCACGGAAGGTTCACAATATCGGCGGCGTCCTCACTGCCGGACCTAAGCCACCCGAGAACCTGGGTTTCTATATCATCCATCGAGATCACCGGATATAGTACGCGACTTAGGTTAATTAATCTTACAATGGAAATTAAAGAGGTCCACTGGAGCCAACACCCTCCACAGGAAGTGAAGGGGGTGAATGCACAGCAATGTTCTTCAAAACTTTAAGTTTGCAAATGGTCAGATGTATTCAAATATTCATTTCCACTGAAAGGTGAATGTATATAAATGTACGTAAAAATAGATACCTCCATGAGCATCAATGGACATTACAGGTTAACATGAACGCTTAACAAATACCTAAAATTTAACAACATCGTACCCCCTGGGAGTTTCGTTTCCTGTGGAACCCGGTTTTGGCTACTCCATGTTTTCCCTGCTGAAAAGGTGAAAACTCTCCCGCCTTCTCTTCAATTTCATATATTTATAGATTTTCATGAACAATGTTCATAAAAAATTGGAAATCTAGAATAGTAATGAACATAAATCCATACTAGCCCAGAGTTGGTTTAAAACATGATGATTTCACATTTGTAATGTGATTTATAAGTCCATCTTTCCCTAATTCCGGCTGGGAAAACCGTCCATCTCCAAAACTGGGTTCCAGTGGAAATGGAACTCTGGGGGGTCTTTCAGATGGACATCGAAAAAGACCTTTGTTTCCACTGGAAAAAATACTCCATCCGTGGACTTCCCAGGGCAGTGATGATAGTTTTTTAAAACCTCCTCCTGTAGCTTATACCATGATCCCGGTACCGCTCGTGCGAAGACTTCTCAGGATGAAGGTCAAGGTCAGCAGGAACCGACTCCTCCAAATAGCGGCACTTGTACTCCTGCTGGCTGGTATTTTTGCGTTCCTGTTTATGTATTTCGAGAATGTGGGTTTTTACACGGCTTTTTACTGGGCCGTCATAACGATGGCCACAATCGGGTACGGTGATATAACGCCGCAGACCGAGGCTGGCCGCGCCGTGGCTATGGTCGCTGCCGTTGCAGGAATCTCGACGTTTACGGCCCTCGTTTCGATTCTGGCGGAATACTTCATTTCATCGTCTCTGAGGAGGATGATGGGCATGCACAGCGTTAGGTATTCTGGACACTACGTGATAATCGGCCGCGGGAGCAGCATCCCGAGCTGCGTGGGTGAACTCATGTCCGCGATTTCCAGTGGAGAGATAGAGATGCGGCCCATAGTGGTGGTCTTCCCCGACGAGAGCGAGCGGAAGAAGGTTGAGCTTCCAGAGGAAGTGGAGGTCCTCATCGGCGACCCCACGAATCCAGAGACCCTTGAACGCGCCCACGTGAGGGAGGCCTCCTACGTCATCCTTGCCCTTGAGGACGACTCGAAGTCCGTCTTCACGACCCTCATGGTGAAGCGCATGTCTAAAGCGAAAGTCTTCGTCGAGGCCCTCCGCGGGGAGAGCATGGAGCTGCTCAAGGGGGCTGGAGCCGACAGGGTGATACTCAGCAGAAGTCTCGCGGGGAGGCTTCTCGCCAGCTCTGTTTTCGAGCCCGAGGTGGTGGACGTCATAGACGACCTGACCACAGCCGCCGGCGGCTACGATATCTCCGTTCTGAAGCGCAGAGACCTGTGGGGGGTTCCCTACGTTGAGGCCATGAAGCGCCTCCACGATGAGGGCTACTTCCTTCTTGGATACTACAAGGAAAAGCCAGTTCTCAGCCCCGCACTGGACGAGGAGATTCCTGAAGGGTCCAAACTGATCGTCATAAAACCCGGCTCTTCCAGTGGAAAAAGGTGAGAGTGTTGCTCCATTACCCTTATCGTCGGATTGTGTATTCAATTCCTACTAAAACGGCCCAACAAGGGTGTGAATTTGCGATATCTCCGGATATTTGGCACTTTTATCTTGCGCTCCACCGGAAAGAAAAGTATATAACCCTTCGGCTTTTTACCCCTATGAAAGGTAGTTGTAGCGGGTGAGTGAGATGCCAAGGAAGAAGAAGGCTGACGATGAAATAAAAGAGCTCGAAGAGTTTGAGGAGCTCGATGTCGTTGAGGAGTCCCCGTCAAGCTCAACCAAGAAAAAGAAGGAAAAGGAGATAAAGACCCTTGAAGACCTCCCTGGTGTCGGTCCGGCAACCGCCGAAAAGCTTCGCGAGGCTGGCTACGACAGCATCGAGGCCATAGCCGTTGCATCTCCAATGGAACTCAAAGAGATAGCGGGAATCAGCGAGGGTGCGGCTCTCAAGATAATCCAGGCCGCCAGAGAGGCCGCCAACATTGGAACCTTCATGCGTGCCGACGAGTACATGGAGCGGAGGAGCACCATCGGCAAGATCTCCACCGGAAGCAAGAGCCTCGACAAGCTCGTTGGCGGCGGTGTTGAGACCCAGGCGATAACCGAGGTCTTCGGTGAGTTCGGTAGCGGCAAGTGCTTTGCCAAGGACACCAAGGTTTACTACGAGAACGATACTCTCGTGCACTTTGAGGCGATAGAGGACATGTACGGGAAGTACGCCTCCCTAAACGGGGAGTTTCCCTTCGACGACGGTTACGCCGTTCCACTGGAAACCGTCTCCGTTTACACCCTCGACCCGAGTTCCGGAGAAATCAGGAAGACAAAAGCCGCTTACATCTACCGTGAGAGGGTCGAGAAGCTGGCCGAGATAAGGCTATCAACAGGTCATTCCCTCAGGATAACCCTTCCGCACCCGGTTCTGGTGCTCAGGGATGGCATCCAGTGGGTTCCTGCCGGAGAGATAAGACCAAACGACATCATCGTAGGAGTAAGGAATGTCCCAGCAAACTCCGGTGAGGTTGACCTGGAGAGGGCATACTTCCTCGGTCTCTTCGTGGCGGAGGGCACTTCCAATCCTCTCTCGATAACGACTGCCTCTGAAGAGCTCAAGGACTTTGTGGTGAGCTTCGTTGAAATGCACGACGGCTACACTCCTACAGTCGAGGTGAGGCGGGGCATCTATAGAATACTCCTCCGGAAGAAGACCTCTGAGTGGCTTGGTGAACTCGGAGTTTCAAGTGCCTCCACGAAGACTATCCCGGACGAGATACTTAACGCCGACGAAGGGGCCATAGCCGCTTTCCTGGCCGGCTACATGGATGGCGATGGGTACGCCACAGAGTCAATAGTCGAGATGGTTACGAAAAGCCAGGAGCTTGCCGACGGCATCGTGTTCCTCCTCAAGAGGCTTGGAATAACGCCCCGGCTCTCCGAGAAGCGGGTTGGTGACGAGGTGTACTACAGACTCTACATAACCGGCGAGGACAGGAAGGCCTTTGGAAGGGTTCTGGAGAAGGCCCGCATCAAGTCGGGGGAAATGAAAGAGGGCGGCGTCGGCAGGTATCCACCGGCCCTCGGCAGGTTCCTTGGAAAGCTTTATTCCGAGTTCCGCCTGCCTAAGAGGGACAAAGAGACAGCCTATCACATCCTAACGAGGAACAGGGACGTCTGGTTCACCGAGAAAACCCTCTCCCGCATAGAGTGGTATTTCAAAGAGGCCCTTGATGGGCTTGATGCGGCTGAAAAAGCCATCCTGGGCGGGGAAAAACCCAGCTTGCCCTTTGCCTGGACTTCCCTCATCAGATACGGGTTCACTGAGAGGCAGGTTTCCAACTACCGCACGAGGGGCCTTCCAAAGAGGCCGGAGTTGAGGGAAAAGGTAACCGCAGCACTCCTCCAGGAAATCGAGAGGCTGAGGAAAGTTGCCACCCTTGCGCTCGAAACCATAGCCCTCGCGAGAAAGCTCGAGTTCCACGAGGTCTCGTCCGTTGAAACCGTTGACTACAACGATTGGGTTTACGACCTTGTCGTTCCCGAGACCCACAACTTCATAGCTCCAAACGGCCTCGTCCTTCACAACACCCAGCTGGCGCACACCCTCGCGGTGATGGTTCAGCTCCCCGAGGAGGAGGGAGGCCTCCACGGCTCTGTCGTTTGGATAGACACCGAGAACACCTTCAGGCCGGAGAGAATAAGACAGATAGCCGAGGCTAGGGGCCTCGACCCAGACGAGACGCTCAAGAACATCTACGTTGCGAGGGCGTTCAACAGCAACCACCAGATGCTCCTCGTCGAGAGGGCCGAGGAGATAATCAAGGAGAAGGCCGAGACGGACAGGCCGGTAAAGCTCCTTGTCGTTGATTCACTCATGGCTCACTTCAGGAGCGAGTACGTCGGCAGGGGAACCCTCGCCGAGAGGCAGCAGAAGCTGGCCAAGCACCTCGCCGACCTCCACAGGATAGCAGACCTCTACGATATAGCGGTCTTCGTCACCAACCAGGTGCAGGCGAAGCCGGATGCCTTCTTCGGCGACCCGACGAGGCCAGTCGGTGGCCACATCCTCGCCCACAGCGCGACCCTGAGAATCTACCTGAGGAAGGGCAAGGCCGGCAAGCGCGTCGCCAGGCTCATAGACAGCCCCCACCTTCCCGAGGGTGAGGCGATCTTTAGGATAACCGACAAGGGCGCCGAGGACTGAGTTAGTTTTTTAACCCCTCTTCTTTACCTCACTCCATGTCAAAGGTTGAGGCCGTTCAGAATCCCCCTCGCGGGGAACTCCTGAGGATAGTCGATTCCGCCCTGTCGTCCGAGGCAATGCTGACGATATTTGCCCGCTGCAAGGTGCACTACGATGGCCGGGCGAAGAGCGAGCTCGGTTCCGGCGACAGGGTGATAATAATCAAGCCCGACGGTGCCTTTCTCATCCACCAGAGCAAGAAGAGGGAACCCGTTAACTGGCAGCCGCCGGGGAGCTTCGTGACGGTTGAGGAGCGCGATGGCATAATCATCCTTCGCTCCGTGAGGAGGAAGCCGAAGGAGATACTTGAGGTCGAGCTTGAGGAGGTTTACCTCGTCTCCCTGTTCAAGGCCGAGGACTACGAGGAGCTGACACTCACCGGCAGCGAGGCCGAGATGGCGGAGATGATATTCGGAAACCCTGAGCTTATCGAGCCCGGCTTCAAGCCGCTTTTCAGGGAAAAGCAGATCGGCCACGGCATAGTTGACATCCTCGGACGCGATAAGAACGGAAACCTCGTCGTCCTTGAGCTGAAGCGCAGGAAGGCGGATCTGCATGCGGTCAGCCAGCTTAAGCGCTACGTTGAAGGCCTGAGCAAGGAGCATGAGGGTGTTAGGGGAATACTGGTCGCACCGTCCCTGACATCCGGCGCGAAGAGACTCCTCGAAAAGGAAGGCCTTGAGTTCAGAAAGGTTCAGCCGCCGAAGAGGGAAAAGCTCGGAAAGGGCAGGCAGAAAACCCTGTTTTAACCTATGTCCATCTCCTGCGGCAGCATCTCCCTGACCCTGACCACAAGCACAGTGTTCCTCTTCCTCACTTCGACTATTCTGCCGAGGCCGAGGAGCCTCACCTGCGCCCGGCACACGGTCACTTCCCTCTCGTCGCTCTCCTCCCAGGGGATCCGCTGCTCCATGCTCTCCAGGCGGAGTATCTCCGCGAGGAGCCCCTCGGTGCCTACAGTGACATCCTGGAAAGTCTCGTAGGTGATGAAGACCCTCCCGAGCTCGCGGGCCCTTTCGAGCGCGATAACATTCCTCGCGCCCCTTATCTCAAGGGTTTTGTACGGGCTCCTCAAAAGCTCATCGAGAACCCGTCTCGCGATTCCGGCCAGGGTTATCGCCTCCATGCTCTCACCTCACAGGTAGATGCTCTCGTACTGCTTCTCGGCCTTTCTCCTGGCCTGCTCCATCTGCTCGTGCATTTTCCTCAGCTGGGTCTCTATCATCTCCGCCTCCTTGAGCAGGGGCTCCGTTGAGACCTCTATCGGCGTCAGCTTCTTCAGAACCTCTATGACGTTTGCAGCGGCCCTCGGGTCGGGTCTGTCCCCGAAGGTCTCCCCCAGGAGGACGTAGGCGTCGAGTTTTTCCTTGCTTGCCTCCCAGAGGAGCTTCCCGCTCATTCCCATTATCGAACCGTACTGGAGGATTTTCACCCCCAGGTTCTCAAGCTCCCTGTTCAGCTCTTCCCGTGCGCTGACCCCCCAGACGTCCATCTTCTCCTTGAAGAGGCCTATACCTATACCGCCGAGGGATACGATCTTGTCGGCCCTCATGTCCTTGAGGTACCTCACGAGCTCCCGGGCTATCTCGCTCACTAAGGTGGGTGGGACGTAGATGTCCGCCACGGCGAGTATTATGTTATCCTTTCCATAGAACCTGAGAGGGGGGTTTGGCTTTCCATCGAGGATCAGCGCCATGGGTGGGATGAACGGGCTCTCCACGTAGCCTATCATCTCCATTTCCAGCTCCCTGGCCAGGAAGTTGGCAGCTATGTGGCCCACCAGGCCTATCCCGGGATAGCCCTCTATCAGTATCGGATTCTTTATCTCCGAGAGCACTATCTTGACCGGACTCCCGTTTTCCACGGTACCACCCCCGAGAAATTTAGTTTCAAAAGGTTATTAAACTTTCGTCTCTACCCGGCGGTGCTCCCCTTCATTCGAGTTCCATTTCCACTGGAAAAGCAATCCTTATATGAGGGAAGCGAGCATTTAACACGGTGATGACCATGCCGCGGATAGGTATCATAGGTGGTTCAGGCGTTTACGGCGTTTTTGAGCCCAAAGAAACCGTGAAGGTCCACACTCCCTACGGCAGGCCTTCGGCTCCAGTGGAAATAGGCGAAATCGAGGGCGTTGAGGTTGCTTTCATACCGAGGCACGGCAAGCACCACGAGTTTCCACCTCACGAGGTTCCCTACCGCGCTAACATTTGGGCCCTCAAGGAGCTCGGCGTCGAGAGGGTTATTGGGATTACAGCGGTCGGTTCACTCCGCGAGGAGTACAAGCCCGGCGACATAGTCATAACCGACCAGTTCATTGACTTCACCAAGAAGCGCGACTACACCTTCTACAACGGGCCGCGCGTTGCCCACGTTTCGATGGCCGACCCCTTCTGCCCCGAGATGAGGAAGATATTCTACGAGACCGCCAAAGAGCTCGGCTTCCCGGTCCACGAGAAGGGCACCTACGTCTGCATCGAGGGGCCGAGGTTCTCAACGCGCGCTGAGAGCTTCATGTTCAGGCAGTACGCCCACATAATCGGCATGACTCTCGTCCCGGAGATAAACCTCGCGCGCGAGCTGGGCATGTGCTACGCGAACATAGCGACGGTTACGGACTACGACGTCTGGGCCGAGGAGCCCGTTGATGCCCAGGAAGTTCTCAAGGTCATGGCCGAGAACAACTACAAGGTTCAGGAACTGCTCAAGAAGGCCATCCCGCTCATTCCGGAGGAGAGGAAGTGCGGCTGCGCCGATGTTCTGAAGACGATGTTCGTTTAAGTTTTTTTGTAGTACTCTTTCGAATTGTTTTTCTTTTGCACTTGTCTAATCTGTCATGTAGTTTATTTGAATACTCTTTTAGTAATATCTTCAGTGACTTATTGAAAAAAAAATGATCATGCTATGATAAAGCGTAAAGCTTAAATATGAATTTGTCTTCATCAATATTGGTGATGCCCATGGAAGAGAAGCCGCAGTTTGAGGAACCTCAAGTAGTGCCATTGGAAAGTGAAGAGACCCAATGGGCTCTTTGGAGTGTTTGGGGTAAGGAATTTCCAGGAGTTTCTTGATTTATTTCTTTACTTCATTTTATTATTTATTTTCGGAAATCAATTATTAGAGGGTGGAGCATGACTGTGGATTTAAGTTCGACAATGAAATTAAATCCTGATTATCTTGTTAGACTGGAGTATTTTGGCGGGATCCTTTATAACAAAAAATCTATGAAGTACTATGGACTCAACCGTACTGCTGCGGACATTCTCTATCTTGCCCAATATTCTCCAACTATTAAGGATGTTGTGGATCTCTTATGTGAGACATATGGTTTAAATTTCAACGAATCAAAAGCTACAGTTCTTAATTTTTTAAGTTCTCTCTTAAAAAGTGGTGTTATTAATGTTACAAAAAAAACTGATCGACTATCGGTTAATTTGTCTGAGGCAGTTACCAGCTTAAAGCAAGCAAGAGGTTTTGTTGATAAGTTGAACTACCTATCTGCTCCCTTAACGGCATTTTTACACTTAACTTGGGGGTGTAATCTTAGGTGCAAATATTGTTTCTTAAATGCTCCAAGAAAAACACTGCGTAAACCTCTGACATTATCAGAATTTAGACGAATTATAGATGAGCTCTCCGAAATGAAAACTTTTGAGCTGTGTATAACTGGGGGAGAACCTCTCTTGCACCCCAGGTTCCTAGATATCGTTGAGCATGCATATGCTAAGGGACTTGCCCTGAATGTTACCACCAATGGTCTTCTTCTAAATGAGCACTTGGCTAGGACTCTAGCAGGATATAATGTTAATGTCCAAATTCCGCTTCAGAGTTCCACACCAAAAATCCATGAAGATCTAATGGGTGTAAGGGGTTCTTTTAATGGGGCACTTCGTGCTATCCGGCTTCTTAATTCTTACAAAGCTAATGTTTCTGTAATAACTGTATTGCAAAAAGCAAATAAAGAGGACGTATTTGAAATGCCTCAGTTACTTGCTAATTTGGGGGTAAGAGTTTGGAATATTGTCGAATTGAAACCCATAGGAAGAGCAGACAAGTCAATGATGATATATCTTAAAGAGAGATTAAAGATTCTTTCTAAGTTGGAAGAGGAAGCACATAGAATGGGAATACGCATAATAGCTGAGAGGCCGTTCTTTTTCGTTGGTAATGATGAGATATCCCAAACTATACATGATAATGAGTTTTATAAACTCTTCACCCGGTGTGGAGTGAGAGCCGGGCGATATGTTGAAATAACCCCTGATGGATTTGTTTATCCGTGTGATTTATTGTTGGGAGCTACATTCCCTAAACTCATCGCTGGGGACTTACGTCGGAACACTTTCAGAGAGATATGGCATTCCTCAGAGGTTTTGAATAAATTTAGAAATCTTCAACAAAGTGACATCCATGGCAAATGTGCCTCATGTGAATATTTTGGATTTTGTGGTGGTAAATGTAGAGCGTTAGCATACGTGTATTATGGTGATTTATATGGTACAGATCCAAGATGTCCACGTTAGTCTCGCCACTATGAGGATCACAAGAAATCCAAAATCAGGGATAGTTATCTTTTGGAATAATCCATCAAAAATTACTGAGGTTCAAAGTGACGTCGTTAGTTACTCATGCGAATTACATGAGTGTGAGTTTGGTGAATTTAGATACATTGTGAGTGATATCATTGAGCAATGTCATGTGCTAGTATCTCTGAAAAAAACTCTCCTAGATTAGTTTCCTAGAATAATGGCTAGGAGGCTGTAAAGAGTGACCCCACATCGGAATTCCGTTGGCTACTTGGCTTTATTGAGGAATGGCAGCGTTAGGGCCCTGCTCTTAGGGTATTTTCTGAACTCTTTTGCGGTGGCATATCTCATCGGTTATTACCTGAACATAACGCTCGCCTCCATAGGCGGCCCGGCGCTCCTGGGGCTCTTTGCCACAATCAACAACGTTTTCGCGGGTATTCTGCCGGTGCTGGCGGGGGCTTTCAGTGATTTGCACGGCAGAAAATGGGTGATACTAACCTGTGTGCTGTCTGAGGGGATTGGGCTGGCGATACTCGCTTTTATCGTGCCTTTTAAAAACACTCTCGTGATTCTCCCTGCGGCGATGGTCACCGTAGCGTTCATGGCGTCGTCTCCGGTCATGGTTTCTCTCATGGGTGAGTCCGCACCGCGAAACGCCGTGGGAAAGGCCATGTCGCTCCTCTTCCTCACAAACAGCGTGGCCGGAATCCTGAGCTATCTCACCTTCGGTTCGCTGGTGGGAGCGGTTGGTGAGCATTGTCTCTTTTTGCTATCCGGATTTGTAGTGCTGGGGTCCTTTCTCTTCTACCTTCGTGTTTCTGAGACTCTAAAGAGAAATGTTGTTGGTGGGTTCTCGGCGCAGTTAGGGGGCATGGTGAAAGGCATTAGGCTCATCAAAGAGCCCTATCTAAAGTTGTTCATGATCTACGTCTGCTTTGAGTTCTTTGTTAGCTCAATAGCCTCTCCTTTCGTTCCTGTATTTCTGAGGACGGTTTACTCGCTCAGCCTTTCTCAAATCTCCTGGCTTTACTCCGCGATAGGCTTCGTAACCCTGGTTGGGGCCTTCATTGCCGGCTATGTAGTGGACAGAATCGGCAGTCTGAACTCACTCATTCTGAGGGATTCACTCTCTGTCCCATTTCTCCTCCTCTTTGCCCTTGCTCCCTTTCCCTCTGCTTCCCTGTTTCTGGCCGTTCTGGCTTTTATTGAGCAGCTTAACGTAGCTTCCAGCAGATACGTTGTTGAGAACACGATTCCGGAACATCGGGGGATTGTGCTCGGTTTTCGGGCATCGCTGGCAAGGCTCTCCGCTGTTCCCGCGCCTTCGGTGGGGGCCATCCTCTGGGGTTTTAACCCAAAGACGACCTTCATTCTGCCCGCGCTGCTGACTCCTGTTGGAATCGGGATTCTCCTCGTGCTTCGGAAAGTAAGGCCTCTCGCGGTTCGCCCTTCTGGGTCCGAGGATCTCAGAAAATCTTTTTAACTTCCACCGGAAACATAGCTTATTTTGGGAGTTTGTGGGGCTCATGCTTTTCTTCATTGAGAACGGTCGTGTTATCGGCCCGTGGGATCTTGATTCAGGACCCGGCTCTGGCATCGTTTCGGCTTTTTGATTCCCAAATTGTATATCCTCTTTGAGAAGTCTTCTCATCGGTGGTTGCGATGAACAAAGCCGAACTCCTTACTCACGGCGACATAAAAGCCAAAGAAATAGCCCTGGCCTTAATGGAAGAGGCGATAAAGAGCGCGGACCCGTACGGGGCGGTAAAGAGGGCTTTGAAA
Source organism: Thermococcus celericrescens (assembly GCF_001484195.1). Classification (NCBI taxonomy): domain Archaea; kingdom Methanobacteriati; phylum Methanobacteriota; class Thermococci; order Thermococcales; family Thermococcaceae; genus Thermococcus; species Thermococcus celericrescens. The sequence goes on along the minus strand of NZ_LLYW01000024.1, from coordinate 10,193 downwards.
GTTGGGGGCGGCAGGCTCATTGTTGATGGAAAAGAGTTTCGGATAAGGGGAAAAATCTACGTTCTGGCCTTCGGAAAGGCGGCCTGTCCAATGGCAAAGGCCGTTGAAGAGGTTCTGGGCGAGAAGATTGCCGGGGGAATAGCTGTGACTAAGTACGGCTGTTCTCTGCCCCTCAAAAGGATCAAGGTGATTGAAGCCGGGCATCTGATACCCGACGAGAATTCCGTGAAAGGGGCCAGGCTCGGGGTTGAGCTTGCGAAAAAAGTGGGGGAGAACGACGTCCTCATAGTTCTTATCTCTGGCGGCGGGAGTGCGCTGTTCACGCTTCCCGAGGACGGGATAAGCTTTGAGGACAAGATGAAAACGAACGAGCTCCTCCTTAAAAGCGGGGAGGATCTACGAGATAAACACTGTGAGAAAGCACATCTCAAAAGTCAAAGGCGGCAAGCTGGCCAAACTCGTTAAGGGGACCCTGATAAGCCTCATCATCTCGGACGTTGCCGGTGACCCGCTCGATGCGATAGCCTCCGGCCCGACCGTGAAGGATCCGACCACATTCGAGGACGCTCACCGGATCCTCAAGCTCTACAACCTCTGGGATAGGCTTCCCAAAAGCGTGAGGAGGCACATAGAGCTCGGTCTCGAAGGAAAAGCTGAGGAGACCCTGAAGGAAGACCTCCCAAACGTCCATAACTTCCTCATAGCGAGCAACGCCCTGGCCTGCGAAGCGGCCGCGAGAAAAGCTAAGGAGATCGGTCTCAAAGCCCACATCCTGACGACCACGCTTGAAGGAGAAGCCAGGGAAGTTGCTGTTGCTTTTGGCTCAATTATTGAGGAGATCTACCACAGAAACAGGCCCTTTAAAAAGCCCTGCGTTCTGATAGCGGGCGGTGAGACTACCGTGACGATAGGAGGGAAAGCGGGCCTCGGCGGGCCGAACCAGGAGTTCGCTTTGAGCATAGCGGGGAAGATCTCGGGCCTAAGGGGCGTTGCGGTTCTGGTGGTGGACACGGACGGAACCGATGGACCGACTGACGCCGCCGGAGGACTTGTGGACGGCCATACCTTTGAGGTTCTCAGAAAGGCGGGGGTAGATCCAGAGGAGTACCTGAGGAGCCACAACGCCTACGGGGCTTTGAAGAAGGCCAGGGCCCTTCTCGTGACTGGCCCGACGAGGACGAACGTAAACTCGATGGTCATTGGGGTGGTTCTTTAGGCCGGTTTTATTGTTTTCAAAGGGCCAATGTGGGAGAACCGGCGGTTGTCCTTGATGCCCGCCCCCGCATCCCCTCACTTTTCCGCCAGGTTCAGCGTTGCTTTCAGCGAGTCCCCTTCACGTTCCAGTTTAATCCAGAACCTGTTGAAGTCCGTAAGGTCGCGTTTAACGTTTTCGTTGTCCGTAAGTGCCGCGAGCAGGTACTTCACGAATTGTTCGTGGAAGACGGGATTGTAGTAGTCCGCGTAGTGCGGAAGAGTCAGCCTCCAAGTTTTTCCCCTGGAGTATCCCCGGGGCAAATAAGTTCTTTCTTCGAGGTTAGCAATGTTTCTGTCGGAAATTAAATTTGAGTACTCCTCTTCGAGGAGCTTCCTCAGATCCGTCGATATTCTGATCAGGTCTGCGGGGCTGAACGCATGGTCGTTTTGCCTAAAGTCCTCGGCCGAGAGTATTCCGATTTTTCTGACCATCACGTCGTTTTTATCCCTGCTGATCTCGTAGATGGTGGCGTTCGAGATTAAGAGCCCCTCGCCGAGACTTCCCCGCTGATAGACCAACCAGTAGGTGTAGTACGTCCCCGGGTCCATCACTGGCGGGTGCTGGTCCAGGATAAAGTATTCTCCGCTGAGCTTTATCGCCACGGCCGCGTGCCCTATCGGCGAGTTCTCGAACTCAATGCTGAGGACGTAAACCGGGGAGTAGTTCATTTCGAGCAGGAGCGCGGCGGTTAAAATGGCATAGTCCCTGCAGACGCCCGCTCCCCTCTGGATGGTCTCATAGGGGGTTTGGATTTCAACGCCAGGCGCTGCATCGATTCTGGTGATTTTTCCGTTGGAAGTCCAGATAATCGGATCCGGCAGGGCGGCTTTGGAGTAGTTGTACTCTATGTTCTCGTGGAGCCACTCCAGAATATTCCAGGCGCTTTCTTTGATGTTCTTTCCCTTTAGCTGGCTGGCGAGATCGGAGATTTTTGAGAGTTCTTCTTCAGTCAGAGCACATTTGAGGGCGTCTTGGAAAATATACCGCCAGTGGCTATTTGAACATTGGGATTCGGGGTTATAGAGGGAGCCTGTGCCGGTGTATGCGTTGAGGTGCTCGTAGAGTGAGTCGGGGGAAGTGCATCGGTTTCGCCCGTTGTTGAGGTGCTGGTATAGCCCTGTATGCGGGTGCTGGCTCCTTGGGAGGAACCGCTTGAATTCCCCAGGAGGGGTATCCCAAGGTTATTGAAACTTCCCTGGGAATACAGATAGGCGGCTAGGAGTAGCATCAGGAGAGCGATTCCGATGAGAGCATATTTTCTTCCGTGTTTCCTCTCCGGTGTGTATGCCTGTGAGTAGACGCTCTCTGGTATGATGACCCACCGCTTTCCGTCCCTAATCTCAAATCTAATCGAGGGAGATCGGGGTAGCACTTTTTTGATTTTTGCAGTCTCTATGCGGATCTCCCCGGGAGTTACGTAAACACTCCCCCGATCTTTAAACCGGTTTTTGACGTTTATAATCACGTCCTCGTAGCGAGTGCGGTCTTTGGACTTCCATGTTCCAGAAACCGATGGAACTATAGGTTCTATCCAGGATTCGCCTCCGGACGATACGCTAACAGGCTTCCTTCCAAGAGTGCTCCTCCTTCCAGCTCCAGTGGAGATTTTCCCGGCTCCATACAGGCTCTTCCTTTTGTTCTCGTACTCTTCCCAGAATTTTCGAGTGTAGGGATAGCATGGGTGGCCATCTTTGCGGCGCCATTCCTCTTCCAGAAACGCTCTCAGCTCCGGATGCTTCTTCCAGAGTTCTTGATATCTGTCGAACGTCAACACGAGGGCCGGTTTAACGTGCTTTTCACAGAACCACTCCCCACAGTACGGGCACTGGTAAAGCTTCTTTTCGCTTCTATCGCCCTCGTAAGCTGCACATCTCGGGCAGACGCCGAAGTCTTTGTCGTTTTCCCTGAAGGGTCGTTACTCTCTTTCCTCTCATGAACATCCGCTGCTTCCCCTCTTCCAGGATGGTTTCTATCGGCGGATTCTCTCACGGCTTTTTGGAGGAGCTTTGCTCTCTTTTTTTTTCGGCCTCAAACACGAAATCCGAGAACACCTCAACTTTTCCCGTGAGGTACTCCTCGATCTTCTGTCCCAGGAGTATCAGATCCCTTCCGACTTGTTTAGCGGTTTCCTCGTCTACGCTGTGGGGGCGGCGGTATACGTAGTTTATCGTCTCCATGTACTCGTGCAGGATGTCCCCTGAAACATCAGTCGGATTTTTTCCTGAGTACTTATACCACAGCCCGTCTCTCCAGTCTGTCAAAAACTCGGCCATTAACTCGGGGATTGGGTACTCTGTGACGTCTAGTGTTCCATCCTTGTAGTGTACAACTGGGCCACTGTGCAATGTAGCGATTATCGGGTTTAGAATCGGATTTATGATCCTGGTTATGAGATAGTGCAGATCTTTAGATGACTGATAGTCTACCATAACTCTCACCGGAAGTTAATTATGAGTTTGGTTTGTTTCATAATAAATTTTTTGGATGGCTTAAAGTATTGTGAAATGAAGGTTGAATAGCCTCATCGGGAATGCTGAAATCATTGTTTTTCCTGTTTTTCTAATCCAACACCTTTTTAACTCCCCTTTTCGTTCCTTCCTCTAAAAAAGGAATGGTGGTCCCCATGAGCATTCTCATCAAGAACGGCCACGTTATCTACGGCGAGAACCTTGAGATTGTGCGGGCAGATGTACTAATTGAGGGCAACAGAATAGTGAGCGTTGAGAAGAAGATAAACGAGACCGCCGACACCGTTATAGATGCCACCGGAAGGGTGGTTTCTCCGGGCTTCATAAACCTGCACACCCACTCACCCATGGGGCTCCTCAGGGGCCTCGCCGACGATCTGCCTCTCATGGACTGGCTCCAGAACCACATATGGCCAAGGGAGGCGAAGCTCACTAGAGAATACACCAAGGTTGGCGCGTACCTCGGAGCGCTGGAGATGATAAAGACCGGGACAACGGCCTTCCTCGACATGTACTTCTTCATGGACGCCGTTGCAGAGGTCGTTGAGGAGTCCGGTCTTAGGGGCTACCTTTCCTATGGAATGATAGACCTCGGCGATCCCGAGAAGACCGAGAAGGAACTCAAAGAGGCTCTCCGCACGATGGAGTTCATAGAAAAGCTCGGCTCCGACAGGGTTCACTTCGTCTTTGGCCCCCACGCCCCCTACACCTGCTCGATAGCCCTCCTAAAGGAGGTTAGAAGGCTCGCAAGCGAGCACAACAAGCTCATAACGATCCATGTAAGCGAGACGATGGCTGAGATAGGGCAGATAACCGAGCGCTACGGGAAGAGCCCGGTTGTTCTCCTCGATGACATTGGCTTCCTTGGAAACGACGTCATAATAGCACACGGCGTCTGGCTGGACAGTAGGGACATCCAGATTCTAGCTAGACACGGAGTTACAGTCGCCCACAATCCAGGAAGCAACATGAAGCTCGCGAGCGGCGTTATGCCCCTCGAAAAGCTCCTGAATGCCGGAGTAAACATCGGTCTCGGCACGGATGGAAGCGCAAGCAACAACAACCTGGATATGCTCGATGAGATGAAGCTGGCAGCGCTTCTCCACAAGGTTCACAACCTCGACCCGACCGTGGCCGATGCTAGGACAGTTTTCAGGATGGCCACGCTCAACGGTGCCAAAGCTTTGAGCCTCAAGGCGGGCGTCATAAAGGAGGGCTACCTTGCTGACATCGCGATCATAAACTTCAACAGGCCTCACCTCAGGCCCATCAACGATGTGATAAGCCACCTCGTTTACTCCGCCAATGGAAACGACGTGGAGACGACGATAGCGGACGGAAAAATCCTCATGCTCGACCGCGAGGTCCTCACGCTCGACGAGGAGAGAATCCTCGACGAGGCCGAAAAAACGATAGGAAAGCTGGCCTAGCTCAGAGGCTGGCCAGCCAGTCCGGGTCGAGGTTTACCCTCTTTTCTCCCCATGCCCTGAGCGCCCTGTACATAGCCGCCCCAGCGATGGCTGAGAGAACGCTCGCGAGGCCAGTTGTGAGACCGTCAATCAGGCCCGCCAGCAGGGCCCCAGTGAAGCCTCTGGCAACGAGGGAGGTCATGAAAACGAGTCCCCCGGCCGCGGCCCTGATGCCAACGATAACGGCCCCCATCAGGGCCCCGAAGACGAAAACCTCTCTCGCATTGTCCAGGGCGGTTCCGATTATTCTCAGCCCTTCCCCGAAATCCTTGGTCCATATGTACGCTGGAATCATCATGGTGATTATCCCCATCAGGAAGATTGCGGGGGGCAGTCCAAGCAGTCCCGCTATCACGTACTTCGTTGTTCCGGAGAGGGCGTAGTACGCCAGTATCGCGGGGAAGAGCATGAGGCCGCCGGCTATGAGGATTACGATTCCGTAAACGATGCCCACCAGGAGGACCATTATCCCCCCTGTCACGGACTCCCTTATGAGGGCCGGCTCCTCGAAGGGTATGCCCCTTTTGTGATGGTAGAATGCCCTGGTGGGGTAGTAGAGGACTGTGAGTTTGATGAACAGGGCTATAAGGACGAGCAGAACCGCGATGCCAATGCTGAAATCGGGACTGTATGCTACCAGCTCCACATTTGAATCGAGTCCTGAGATAGCCATGAGCGCACCGGCTATCCCCGACGCCGCAACGGGGTACCTCCATAGCTTTTTGTCCTTGGAAATGGATGTAATGGCTTCCGCCAGTGCTTCAAACGCTTTCATGGGGCATCACTTACATCTTCCCTTTTGAAATTCTCATCCTTCTGGAGGATGCGGCAAACTTCCCAATGACCCCTTAAAGTCGAAACCCTTAAATATCTTTCTGATTAATACTGCCTTGAAAAGATGATTGAAAAATAGTTCCACTTGGAGAGGTATCATGTGTTCTTTCGCCTTTGAGGGGATGATGTTGTCCTGTGTCCTTTCAAAAACCGCGTTCGAGTTTGTGCGTGTTATCTTTTTCCTTGAAAACTTGCCCTTCGGGATGGGATGGAGGTCAGAAACTAACATTTTTGTAAAGTAATTGCTGACGTGTTGTTTCCGCTCCAAAGGTGGCTAGGGATCAGAGTATGTCCCCTTCGGAGGGTTGCTGAATGGTAAGAGTCACAACGGAAAGATTTTAATGCTTGAGGAAAAATACTGACTTCGAGCTAAAGGCATGTGAATAGAAACTATAACCGGTGAGCTGGATGATCGAGCTGATTTTTGGCGCGGCGTTCCTTGTATCGTACGTTTTACTATTCTATAACTATCACCTTACGGGACGGAAGGCGCTCGTTTACTACGCACTGGCGTGGTTCAGTCTTTCGATACATTTCTTCGTCCCCGGGGAATCAGTATACGCGGTTGGCCTCGCCTTCTTCGCATTCCTTATCTGGCTTGGGAACATAAGGGCCTCGGATGAGCTCCTATGCCCTCTTAGATATTCTCGGGAGCTTAGGTACTTCTCCGTTATCCCTATAGCGGGGTTGATCTTCCTGTTTCCTGAACATTCTATAGCTTCCTTCGCCGTTCTCTCGGCGAGTGTAATGTTCTCGGGGATTTACTTAATCCTCACTGGGAATGGCGATTTGAGGCTAATGGGACTCCTTGAAATTCTCTTTGCCGCCACTTCATTCCTCAGAGGTTACTACTTTTCCAATTCCTACGTTGGCCTGGTTGAGGCGCTCTTGGCCTTTGTCCTCTCCTACGTTTCAATAAAGACCTTCCTCGATAGTTCATTCATCGGCGAGTTTGAGGTGATGGATGTAAAGACCGAGCTGAAGCCCGGGGTGGTCATGCTCGGGTCCGTTTCAGAGGATATCTTTGAGGGTGCTCTGGTATTTTCAAGGCAGAGGAGGGAGTTCCCTAACTGGTTCTGGATAACCAAGGTTTCTGATGGGGGGATTTCGCCCACCAACCTTCCCAAGATACTCGACATCGCTGTTAAATTCATGAAAAGGGCCAACGAGCACGGAAAGCGCCCGGTCATCGTTATCGACGGCCTTGAGTATCTAATCCTTGAGAATGGATTCTCCGCGGTTATCAAATTCCTGGCAACGATGAGAGACTACGCTCTGCTCCACAATGCAACCATCGTTATAGTGGGGGACGATTCCTTTCTGGATGAGCGGGAGAGGAAGATACTCCGCAAGCTCTTCGATTAGCCAGCCCGGCAAAGCTCTTAAGTCCCGAAGGGGATTAGATGAAACGGTGGGCCCGATGGTCTCCTTTGAGATTGTCCGTGGAGATATAACCCGTTTTCCAGCTGAAGTCATAGTCAACGCCGCCAACAAGTACCTTGAGCACGGTGGAGGAGTTGCCTATGCCATAGCAAAGGCCGCTGCAGGCGATCCGGTTGAGTACATTCGGATAAGCAAGAAAGCACTCATGGAGCAGATTGGAAAGGACTTCATCGAGCACGGGGAGGTCGTCGTAACTCCTGCACTAAGGCTCGAAAAGCCCGGTATAAAGCATGTCATCCACACGGTCGGACCCTACTGCGGTGGAATCTGGGACGAGGACAAGAAGGAGAAGCTGAGGAAGGCCATCCTCGGGGCGCTGAGGAAGGCGGAGGAGCTTGGAGTCAAAACGATAGCCTTCCCGGCGGTAAGCGCTGGCATCTACGGCTGTCCGCTTGAGGAGGTCGTGAAGACCTTCAAGGAGGTCGTTAAGGAGTTTGGGAAGGAAGCGAAAAGCGTTGAGAAGGTTTACCTCGTCTTATATTCCGAGAGGGATTACGAGAGGGTGTTGAAGGCTTTGGCGGTTTAAGGTCTCAGAAGTCGCTTGGGTCGCATATCGGAGTTACTATGGTAAGAACAGTACGCTTGAACAAGGAGAGGGTAGATAATGAGATTTTTGATTATTTAGTTGGTTTAATTTATTGAACACTTCAAACTAACCTATAGTGATAGAAAAATTTTTATAATAAGTAGCATCATCTGCCAATGGTGATACCCATGCCCTGTACTAGCCGCCCTTGGCAATATGGGATAAGGAGTCCAAATCCATCGGACAATATTTGCGGAGGATTCATACAAGTGAAAACCCCACCAATACTGCCAGAAGATTTGAAGTGTCTGATAGTGATATGGGCTTCTTTATCAACAAGCAACGGACACTTCTATCAAACTTCTCTGGGCTTTCATCCTGATTGGGGTTGGCATATTTCAGCAGGCTCTACAAACCCTCAGCTTGAATGCGATCTGGCTTGTCCACCCTTTAAATTAAATGGGAAGATTTTTAGACCAAAGCCAAATACTGTTTATGAGCTTGGTATTAGACTTACACCTGACGGTTCAAATAACAAAGTTCACCTTTATTTCGTTGACCTCAGCACAAACATGTTATATGATATATACGTGTTGGATGATTTTGGCAATGTGTCAACTCCAATTGGAGGAATCTTAGAAGCGTATACAGTAGATCCTTCTGAGCTCAGCAAGTTGGGAGGAAGTAATGCATTCAGGATAGTGAACACAAATTGGCTAATAGAACCGTGGACATCTACTCGGTGGCCTCATGGTTATGTATACGAGGCTAAAGGTAATGGATATGAAACCACGCCTGAGGATATCCAGATTAGGTTGCTGAGTCCGGGGAACCTATATATTGGATACGGAGTTGGTGGAGAGCACTACCCAAGCGATTATCGGTTGTGGTGATAAAATGAGGCAAATTCTCTCAATTTTTTTAATTTCTCTGGTGGTTTTTTCGTCTCTATGCATAAACCGAGCCTCAACAGATCATTCTTATCATTCCTCCCATCCTGAACCGGCTCGAGAAGTCACAGCGTTTCTCACTGAGGCTAAGAAAAACATTAAAGAATGCAACACAACTTTAAAGAAGCCTCTAGCTCCTTGGAGCGAGCCAGAGTATTTGAACATGACCCCCTTAAATGGAACAACCATCAAGCTGGGCGACAAGATATACATGTACACTGTTCTGGGCATCTGGAACGTTAGTTTTTCCGGAGAGGCGAACATTGGGGAGTATAAAATTATCTGGGAGCAACTAAAGAACATTACAACAACCGGAGGACAGGAGATTGACTTCAAAATTTACAAAGGGAGTGCAATGGTAAGTTCTTTCATCTACTGGTATATCCCATTCCAGCTGGATTCGTTCTGTGTCGTGGTTAGTTCCAAGTCCATAAATCTCCCAAACGGGGATACATTAACCTTTATCTTCATGAATGTCGAAAAAGGGGATTTGTGGCTTGCTTTGCTTGGGTGACATATCAAGGTGCACTATTATCTCCATGGTGAGGTATGCAGGAATCTCTCACGTCTCTCTTTATTCTAAGGCTCTTTCTGGAGGTATTTTCCTTTGGCTATCCTCTTTTTCTCACGTGATGTGCAACTTTTGGATTTTCATGAGAGTTCCTCCCTGGGCATTAATGGTTTTACATCGTCGTAATGGGTGTGGTGGAGCTTATTATTGTTCTTTTCCCAGAGAACTCGTGAGTAGCGACCTATCAAAAGTTTACTTTTTTCTTCTGAAGGCCTCGTCCTTTAGGGTGGGGATACAGTAAACCGCCCAACAGCCTTTAAACAGGAAAGCAAAACTATTTTAAAGCCTAAAAAACATTACCATACTTTAGAATGAAGCGGTCAATAACGGTAAAACTACAACCCTCAAAAACCCAAGAGGAACATTCAAATCCGAAATAGGCTCGGCAACAGTTCAACAAATCTGCAGGAAGAACGCCGAAAGCTGGAGAAGCTTCTTCTCACTCTTAAGGAACACGCGGAACGGAGAACCCCCCAACTGGCTCAAACCCAAACCACCAAACTACATCAAGGGAGAAGGCTTAATAGTCCTCAGAAACGACCAATACAAAATTGAAGGAAACAAACTAATCCTCAAAGGCCTCGAAAAGTTCAAACGCCTCGAAATTCAATTCAAGGGGAGAATACACTTAAAGGGCAAGCAAGGGCGATTAGAAATAACTTACGATCCAATAAGAC
>NZ_LLYW01000023.1 GCF_001484195.1 Thermococcus celericrescens | reverse complement strand
GAGGAGGTAAAGCAGGAGCTCAAAGAGGCGGTCGAGTGGCCGATGAAATATCCCAAGGCGTTCCAGAGGCTCGGCATTGAACCGCCGAGGGGTGTGCTCCTCTACGGCCCGCCCGGAACAGGTAAGACGCTCCTAGCTAAGGCCGTGGCGACGGAGAGCGAGGCCAACTTCATCGGCATCCGCGGTCCGGAGGTTCTCAGCAAGTGGGTGGGCGAGAGCGAGAAGCGCGTGAGGGAGATATTCAGGAAGGCGAGACAGGCGGCTCCGACGGTCATATTCATAGACGAGATTGACGCGATAGCCCCCGCCAGGGGCATGGAGGGCGACCGCGTTACGGACAGGCTCATCAACCAGCTCCTCACCGAGATGGACGGCATAGAGCGCAACAGCGGCGTGGTTGTTATAGCCGCAACGAACAGGCCGGATATCCTTGACCCTGCCCTCCTGAGACCCGGCAGGTTCGACAGGCTCATACTCGTTCCAGCGCCGGACGAGAAAGCTAGGCTGGAGATACTCAGGGTCCACACGAAGCGCGTACCCCTGGCAGGGGACGTCAACCTCAGGGAGCTCGCAAAGAAGACCGAGGGCTACAGCGGTGCGGACATAGAGGCCCTCGTGAGGGAAGCGGCCCTGCTGGCGATGCGCAGGATAATGAGGGAGATGCCGGCGGAGGTCGTCGAGGAGGAGAGCGAGGAGTTCCTTGAGAGGCTCAGGGTTTCCAGGAAGGACTTCGAGGCGGCCCTCAAGAAGGTACGCCCGAGCATAACGCCCTACATGGTCGAGTACTACCAGAATTTCGACGAGAACAGGAAGAAGAGGACTGGAAAGAAAACGGAGGGACCCGACTACTACACCTTCTGATTTCCCTCCTTTTTTGGAAAAGGTTTTATACGTTGGTGCCCAAGAACTTACACGATTAAACCGAGGGGTGGCGAAAATGGTCAAGATAATGGCTTCCAAGCTTAGGGACGTGGAACTGATAACCGACACCGGTGTAAGGCTCGGCTGGGTCTACGACCTCAGCTTTGACGAGGAGACTGGGGACATACTCGTGATAGTGGCCGAGCCGGATGAGGACCTCGACACCAGCGAGTTCGTTACGGATCACGAGGGTCTGCTCCTCATTCCCGTCAGCGCAGTTAAGAGCATTGGCGAGGTCATAATCATCGACTCGAGCAAACTCGCCGTCAAATCCAAGCTCAGGAGGCCGCCTTCCTCAGCGAAGGTCTCCGGGGGATCCTCCGGCCTCGGACGGTGATTCCCTCCTTTTCAATACCCATCGTACAGCCTCTCCGCAAGGAAGCGGGGCAGGCCCGCATCAAGTATCTTTCCTGCCGCTTCCTGAACGTCGTACTCCACCCTTCGGAACTCAACGTTATCTGGTGGCTTCTCGTCGGTGTCGATCAGCGCATATGCCGCCCTCCAGTCTCCGTCCCTGGGCTGCCCCACGCCTCCGGGGTTGATGATCCTCCTGCCCCCCAGCACCCTCAGCATGGGCACATGGGTGTGGCCGACCAGGAGGTCATCCTGACGGACGTAGCTCAAAACCGCTTTGAACTCCTCATCCTGGAGCCATGGAAAGAGGTACTCGTCCAGCGGGGCCCTTGGGGAGCCGTGGATGAGAAGGTAGCTCCGTCCAGCGTCGTCTGTAAAGAGCTGCCTCACGGGGAGTCTTCTGAGAAATTCGAGGTTTTCCACGGTCATGATTCTCTGATGCCAGCGAACCGCCTGCCGCGCATAGGGGTTGAAGCCCCACTCCGCCCCGAAGGCTATAGCGTTGTCGTGGTTGCCGCGGACGCAGAGAAAGGTTCTTTTCTCCATCCGCTCCCTCACGAACTCAACGACCTCGTTTGGCGAAGCCCCGTAGCCGACCAGGTCGCCCATGCAGAGAACGGCGTCGGCACGCCTTACCTCCCGCCAGACAGCCTTCAGGGCCTCCAGGTTGGAGTGGATGTCTGAGATGAGGGCGATGAGCATGGCGCTTCCCCAAAACCGTTTGGGAAGGGCACGTTAAAACACTTACCGGGTGAGAATCGACGGATGAAATGGGAATTAAAAGAGAGGGAAGGGGCTCACTCCTTCCTCTGCCTGGCCTTCCAGTTGCTCCACTTGTAGAGGGCCGCGAGGGACTTGATGGCCCTCTCCGGCTCCGGATAGGCCGGAATGCCCTCCTCGTTGAGCATGTCGATGGCTTCCTTGGCCTCTATGCCGCCGACGATTGCAACGACGAGGGGTTTCTTCCTGCCGCTCTCGTTGTACTCGCGGATGACGATCTTAGCCAGGTCGCGCGGGTCGAGCACTGCCGTCTGGCAGTAGAGTACAGCCACGGCGTGCATGTTCGGGTTCGCAAGGGCGTCCCTGACGGCGCCCTCGTAGCTCTCCGCGCCGGCCATACCGGTGAGGTCAACCGGGTTCTTGTAGCTTCCGAAGGGCGGCATGTGGTTGGCAAAGACCTTGAGCTCCTCGAGGTCGTCGTAGAGGTGCAGTCCCTCCTCCTCGGCGGCATCGGTGGCCATAACTCCTATTCCACCGCCGTTGGTGAGGATGACGACGTTCTCCCCCTCCGGCTCCGGAAGGTTGCTCAGGGTCCTGGCCCAGTCGAAGGCCTCTCCGATGGTGAGCGCCCTGAGAACGCCGCTCTGCTTGAAGGCGGCGGTGTAGATGCTGTCCGCGCCGGCGAGCGAACCGGTGTGGGAAGCAGCTGCTTTGGCACCGCGCTCGCTCCTTCCAGCCTTGATGATAATAATCGGTTTCTCCATGCTGACCTCCCTGGCTACCTCCATGAAGCGCCTTCCGTCCTTGACGCCCTCCATGTAGATGAGGATGGCCTTGGTGTTGTCGTCCTCCTTGAAGAACTCGAGAAGGTCGGCGTCATCTATGTCGCTCTTGTTTCCGACGCTGACGACGGCCGAGAGGCCAACCTTCTCGAGGATGGTCCATCCCATGAGGGCTATTCCCAGCGCACCGCTCTGGCTGATGAGGGCCAGGTTGCCCGGCATGACATCGGTCGGGCCGAAGGTGGCGTTGAGCTTGTCCGGCGTGTAGACGACGCCGAAGATGTTCGGGCCGAGGATCCTCATGCCGTACTTGTGGGCGGTCTCGACTATCTGCCTCTCGACCTTCTTGCCCTCCTCACCGAGCTCGCCGAAGCCCGAGCTGATGATCGGGAGAACCTTAACACCCTTCTGGCCGCACTCCTCAACGATCTGCGGGACGAACTTGGCCGGGACGATTATGACGGCCATGTCAACCTCGTCCGGAACGTCGAGGATGCTCTTGTACGACTGGAACTTCTTCCCGTTTATCTCTATCTCAACACCCTTAACGTTGACCGGGTATATCTTGCCCTCGTAGCCGTACTCAACGAGGTTCTTCATAACAGCGTAGCCAATCTTGCCCGGCTTCTCCGAAGCGCCGATAACGGCGATGCTCTTCGGTCTGAAAAGTGCCTCAAGGTTCCTGTCCATCTCAATCACCTCACTCCGATGAGAGTCACATTTTCCCGTCCGTAAAAGCGGTTATAACTTTTCTCCTCTCTTTTTGACGATAGGAAACTCGACGGACGTTAAAGAACCAGAGGTTGGACACCGTTGATTCAGAACCCACGGGAACCTCGAAATACTTATTAGGTTCCTCGTCCAAATATATGGCCCAGGTGCTGACCTCCTCCCCGCCTTGAGGGGGAGGTTCCAGCGAGGAACCCCCTAACCCAAAGGCAGGGAGGTTTGAGGGGTTCCCATCATCACCCCCTTTGAAGAGGGTTCCCTGAACCCCTCGGGGAGGGTCTTCCCCCCGTTACCCCTCCTCTGAGCGTAAAGACCGCTCAGACTCGGGGTTATGGTTTTGACAATCTTTTTCAAAATATTAAACGCCCCGACCAAATCCGCATTAAACACAAGCCCCTCTACGGGACACTTAAACAATCCCCTAACAAACCTCGCCCCCTCGTGGGGCTTCCCGCAGACAGGGCAAAGCTTAGAAGTGAAAGCCTCATCAACAACCACAACCAGAATACCGTACTCTTCCGCAACTTCCTTGAGCCTTTGAATCACCGTGTTAAACCGCCAGACGTGGGAGAGGAGGAAATTCTGCCTTCTGCCCCTATCAGAGTTTCTGGCGATTCCCTTTGGATAGCCAATAACAATTCTTGAAACTCCAAGGTGGTAGAGCCTCTCGACAGTTCTTCTTACCACCGTGTTGATGTAGTGCCTCGCCTGAAGTTTGGCCTTCTCGTGCATTCTTCTGAGTTTCCCACTCTTTTTAGCTCCCGATTTATTGATTTTGGATTGATACTCTGCAATCCTCTTCCTCCAGTAAAAATCAATGCTCTTAAGTGGTCTCCCGTTCACTAAGAAACTCTCCCCGTTTTCAACGTAAACGGCCATTAAATTGTTTACTCCTAGGTCTATTCCAGCGGAGAGGTTGCCCAAGGGCTGTCTTGGAAGCTTGACCCATTCCTCACCCTGAAGTTTCTTCTCGACGCTTATGCTGATGTGAGCGTACCACTTCCGCTTAACGGTGTCGTAAGTTATTTCCAGCCTCCCCTGCTTGCCCTTCAGGTGTATTCTCCCCTTGAACTGAACTTCTAACCGTTTAAACCTGCCGAGGCCTTTGAGGATTAGCCTGTTGCCTTCAATCTTGTACTGGTCGTTCCTGAGAATGATTAATGGCTTTCTCCTTCCACCTTCCTTCAAATAGTTCGGCGGTTTTGGTTTCAGCCATTTGGGGAGTTCTTTGGCCTTCTTTTTCCTTGAGAGGGAGAAGAATGAGCGCCAGGCTTCGGCGTTCTTCCTACAGACTTGTTGAACGGTGGCGGAGCCGATTTCTTTCTTGAATTCTTCATAAACGATTTTCTCGGTTTTGTTGAAGTCCACTGGCTTGCCTTCGAAGAATTCCTGTCTCCTCAGGTAGTTCACTCGGTTCCAGACTTTGGCTCCCATGTTGGTTAACTCGAAGAGTGTTTTCTCCTGTTCCTTTGAGGGTTGGAGTTTGACCGTTACTGTTCTCTTCATTCCAAAGTATGGTGTGGTTTTTGGGCTTTAAAACGGTTTGCTTTCCTCTTTGAGGGCTGTTGAGTGGTTCACCGCATCCCCACCCCAAAGGGCGAGGCTTCCAAAAGAAAAATGTAACATGCGGACTTTTGGAAATTTTGGAAACAGGATAGAGCGCAGAGCCCTCCGCCTGTTGAGCGTCCTCTTCGATTTCGTCGTGATAGCCCTGGGCACCTGACCATGCTCTACGTCGTCGGAATGATATGGGATCTCGCGCTGACATCCTCTCCGCCGTGAGGGGAGAGGGTTTGGCTTAACCCTCGCCAAATGCTGGGAGGAGGTCAGTGAGAAGGACGTTGACGACCTGACAAAGACCCTGGGTGATGCCAGGGAATAGACAAACCCTAAATAGGCCCATGACTTTCTTTCTCCAAGGGGTGATTGTATGGGCGTACAGATAGGCGAGCTCGTTCCGAGGAAGGAGATAGAGCTGGAGAACCTCTACGGGAGAAAGGTGGCCATAGACGCGTTCAATGCCATATACCAGTTCCTATCGACCATAAGACAGCGCGATGGAACGCCGCTCATGGACTCCCGCGGGAGGATAACCTCCCACCTCAGCGGCCTCTTTTACAGGAACATCAACCTCATGGAGGCAGGAATAAAGCCCGCGTACGTGTTCGACGGAAAACCGCCGGAGTTCAAGAAGAAGGAGATAGAGAAACGCCGCGAGGCTAGAGAAGAGGCCGAGGAGAAGTGGTACGAGGCCCTGGAGCGCGGCGACCTTGAGGAGGCCAAGAAGTACGCGATGCGTGCAACCAGGGTAAACGAAGGGCTCATAAACGACGCCAAGAGGCTCCTTGAACTGATGGGGATCCCCGTGATCCAGGCGCCGAGCGAGGGTGAGGCCCAGGCGGCATACATGGCCGCCAGAAAGAAGGTCTACGCCTCGGCCAGTCAGGACTACGATTCGCTCCTCTTCGGTGCGCCCAGGCTGGTGAGGAACGTCACGATAACCGGCCGGAGAAAGCTCCCAGGGAAGAACGTCTACGTTGAGGTCCTGCCTGAGCTTATAGTTCTGGAGGAGGTTCTCAAGGAACTCGGCATAGACAGGGAGAAGCTCATCGAGATGGCCATACTGGTGGGCACGGACTACAATCCCGGCGGGGTAAGGGGAATAGGTCCAAAAAAGGCCCTCACGATAGTCAAGCGCAGCAAAGACCCGCTGAAGAAGTACAACAGGGAGGGTGAGGTTGACCTCTACGCGATAAAGGAGTTCTTCCTTAACCCACCCGTCACTGACGAATACGAGCTCAAGTGGCGCGAACCGAACGAGGAGGGAATCCTCAAGTTCCTCTGCGACGAGCACGATTTCAGTGAGGATAGGGTGAAGAACGGGCTTGAGAGGCTGAAAAAGGCGGTAAAGGCGGGAAAGCAGGCAACGCTGGAAAGCTGGTTCGGGAAGCGCTGACCTTTCTTTTTCCTCAAACCGGAATCTTCAGGTTGAGCTTGTCCACGAGCTCCTTGTAGCGGTTCCTGACGGTGACCTCGGTGACGCGCGCTACCTCGGCCACCTCGCGCTGGGTTCTCTTCTCGTCCTCCAGCAGGCCGGCGATGTAGAGAGCGGCCGCGACCAGGCCGGCCGGGCTCTTTCCGCTTGTGAGTCCGCGGTCGTAGGCCTCCTCCAGTATCGCGATGGCCCTTCTTCTGACACGTTCGCTCAGGCCGAGTTCGTCGGCGAACTTGTTGACGTAGTCGGTTGGCTTGACGAAAAGCTTCTTCGGAGTAAGGTTCAGGTTCCTGGCTATGAAGCGGAAGCTCCTTCCTATCTCCTTCTTGTCAACGCGGGATATGTCGGCTATCTCGTCGAGGGTTCTCGGAACCTTCAGAAGCCTGCAGGATGCGTAAACGCATGCCGCTATTACGCTTTCAATTGAACGGCCCCTTATAAGCCCTTTTCTCACGGCCTCACGGTAGAGCCTCGCGGCCTCCTCCTCCACGTGCCTCGGGAGCTTCAGCTGGGAGGCGATTCTATCCAGCTCGCTCAGTGCGAACGCGAGGTTACGCTCGGCGGCGTCGCTGACGCGGAGGCGGCTCTGCCACTTTCTGAGCCTGTACATCTTCTCACGCATCAGTCCGGAGAGGTTCCTGTCGATGCCGATGTCGGTTGAGAGTCCCTTGTCGTGAAGGAGAATACTCTCCGGGGCTCCAACGCGGGCACGCTTCTCCCTCTGACTGGCGTCAAAAGCGCGCCACTCCGGTCCCGTATCAACGACGTTCTCCTCAATAACGTAACCGCAAACCTTACAGATTATCTCGCCCCTACCCGGGTCGTATATGAACTCCGTCGAGCCGCAGACCGGGCAAACCCTACGATTGCTCACTCCAACACCCCCAACCGGCCGGCTATTTTATATAGCCCTTATAAACCTTCGCCTTTTTTAACCACGTAGCGGAGTAACCATGCGAGGTCCTCGCGCTTGAAGGTTATCCTCTCCAGAACCCGGACGTCCCAGTCCTCCTCAACGATATTCGCGTAAATCCAGAGGAAAACGGGGTCGTCGTCGGTCCCAACGTGGAGGTTGCGGTAGAGAAGATCGACCGTCCCGTCCTTGTTCTTCTTCACCGAGACGGCCTTCCAGGTGTCCAGACTAACCTCTCCCTTTTCGTCAAGGATCTCCACTATCTGCTTGGCGTCCATTGGGTCACCTTCCGGGCTCACCACTTAATCGTGTAGTCCCTGCGCGTTCTCTCGTCTATCTGGGCCAGAATCCTCTTGAGCTTGGCGTCGTCGATGGGCTCCCTTATCTGGCCCGCCTGGTAGAGCTGGACCAGAACGAGCTCAACCTGTCTTGCAAGCTCTGGCTTGACGAGTTTAACCCTGCCGAGCCTCTCCCTGGCCTCGGGGGTAAGGATTCTCCGCATTATGGCATCGAGCTGGGCCTCAAGCTCCATCTCCTGCCTCAAAGCCTCCTCCTGGGCCTTCTGCTGTTCAAGGTACTTCTTCTGGAGTTCCATGAGTTTGCGCTTCCTGATTTCCTCTATATCCTCAGCCATGGCCCTCACCTCCGGGTTAAGATTGGGGAGGGGGTTAAAAGGCTTTGCGTCTCCCGGCACACCTCAATCGAACACCCACCGAACCCGCAGAATTCAATGAACCAGGATACAACGAACAACGCAAATGATAATGCCAGAACCGGGGAACCATAGGTTTAGAAAAAGGGCCGAAGCCCTCAGTACTTCTTGAGCTCCGGAATCTGCTCCTCAAGCTCCTTCTTGAGCTCGGTTGCTATTTTGTCGAGGAAGCTCTGGCCCTGCGGGGTGACGATCCTTCCCTCGCCCGGAACCTTCTGGACGAATCCAGCGGCCTCAAGCTGCTGGAGGGCCTTCCTTATGATGCTCCCTCCGGCCTTGTAGAAGTGCTCCGGGGCGTGGCCGCGGTTCTTCCTGCCGCCGTACCAGGTCCTGAGCCTCTCGATGCCGACTGGGCCGTCGACGTAGACCTTCCTGAAGACGCTGGCGACCCTGTAGTACCACCAGTCGTCCTGCTCCGGGATTCTCTCCTTGTGCCTGCTGGTCTTGACGAACGGGGCCCACTCGGGCGGCTTTATAGCCTCTATCTCCTTGAGCTTCTGGGCAACCCTCTCAACGAGCAAATCACCGGGAACGTCGTAAACAGTCGCCATCCTTCAATCCCTCCCCTTCTTGAATTTCCTCCTGAATTGAGCGATATCGAGCCTGACTTTCTTAACGGGCTTCTCTTCCCGCTTTTCCTTCGAAAGCTCCTTTCTCTGGAGCTTCCTTAAATACTTTTCCCAACCTTCCCTCGGTTTGAACAATATAAACCTTTTGCCGCGCACGTCGATGAGTTCGCTGTCGGTCATTTCCGCGACTTTTCTGGCCAGGGCCTGCCTGTCGAGTCCAGTGTTGATAAGGGCGCCCTTCCTTATCTCAACCTTGAGGATGCCGTCCTTCTCCAGCTGAGTCCTTATCTCTTCGATGACACCCTCATCAAGCCCTCGCTTGCCTATCCACGCCCGTGGAGGGATATCGTAGTATCTCGCCCGCACGGCGCGTCTTACCTTACCCGGTAAGCGTTTCTCCATCTCTCTCACCTCTAAGCCTCTCGCGGTTTGCTGAAGGCCTTATAAAAGTTGGCCTTTTAAAGGTGTTGGCAACAATTACCGATGAAACGGGGTGAGGCTATGCTCGTCCATCATCTCTACTCCGGAGGCAAGGACTCAAGCCTGAGCGCGTGGATTCTAACCAGACTCGGCTACGAGGTGAGATTGGTAACCGTCAGCTTCGGCCTCCTCGACAACTGGAGCTTCGCCAGAGAAACGGCAGAGAGGCTGGGCTTCGAGCACCAGGTCGTCTATCTGCCAAGGGAGATTCTGGAGAGGGCGGCGGATATGGCAATCAAAGACGGCCACCCAAACAACGCGATTCAGTTCATCCACGAGAGGGCCCTCGAGGCGGTGGCTTCAATGCCGGAAGTCGAGCGCGTGAGCGACGGAACGAGGAGAGATGATAGGGTTCCTTTCCTCGACCTGCCGAAGGCCCGCTCGCTGGAGGACCGCTTCAACGTGGCGTACATAAGACCTCTCCTAGGACTCGGCTACAAGACGATACGCGAGCTGACCGAGAGGCTCTTCGTCGTTGAAATCAGGGAGAGCGAAGAACTGGAGAAGGCCGACTACGAAGTCGAGCTGAGACACCTGCTGCGCGAGAGGGGAATCGACCCGCTGGAGATATTCCCAAAGAGGCACTATCAGTCGAGGGTTCTCGGCTGGAGGGAGAAAGGGATTTAAATTTTCTCTCCCACTCATTTGGGGGACGTTGAATGAGAATCCTCACGATTTCCGGCGGTAGATTTTTCTTCAGCAGAGTCAGAAAACTTGTCGAGGAAATTTCCGGGAGGATTGAGGTTCTGGAGAACGCGGTCCTATTCCCAGAGAGCGTTGAGGCCGAATACTGTTAGATTCAACGCGGCAAGTTCCGTTTGGATCGGTCCGAGGATCGGCGGAAGGGGCTCGAAGTACTACACCTCGGGCTGGCTCTTCAATACATCAAGAAAGTTCGTGCCCGAGAAGAGCGTCCTCTCCAGCGAGCTCCCATTGACTCCAGAGGAATACCGCGTGGAGCTCGATGTTCCTGGCTCCGGGAGGATTGAACTTCCAGGATATCGGCTCAAAAACGGAGTTCTGTTTCTCTACATCACGCCAAGCTACAGGTTCCTGTTTCCCAGTGACGTTATGACGGCCGGAGGTCTGGAGGACTACGCCCATGTATCACTCAAACCTTCTGAGAACGGCTTTGCCGGCGAAATTGGCTTAAGCCTGAGAAAAGCCGGGTATGCGGAGGTAGCCATCGAGGGCAAGATGGTCGAGGATATCGTCTTCTTCGACGGTGAGCCCGGAAAGTTCAGCTACAGGTTCATTGATGAGCCGGTTCTTATAATCTCCCACGAAAAGGTTCTCGGCCCGCCGAAGCTCCAGAAAGCCCTGAACGGCCTCACAATCGTGAGCGGACACGGGAAGTTCGTCCTCCGGCTTAGGGTCGGAAAGGCCAAGGAAGAAATGGGGTTCACCGTTGGGTTTGGAATGGAATAGAAAAGGAAATCAGAGCCCGCTGAGCTTTCTGACTATCGGGTTCTCGGCCTCTTCGGGCTTTATCTCCTCGACGCTCTCGATCCATATCTTGTTCCTCGGAACGCGGTGCTTGCTGCCGACCTCGGAGTAGAGTATCTCGATGACATCCTCGGCCCTGAGGCCGCGGTACTCCCTGGTGAACCTCTCCCTCTTTCCGTTCCTCTCGAAAACGCCCTTAACGCGGAAGACCTTAACCTCCATAGCTCACACCTCCATCATCAGTCAAGGAAGCCCAAGGCTTCTTCAATCTTCACTATCTCGGGTCCGGTGGTCAGGTGCCCAACGACGACACCGTGAGAGTTCGCCAGCATGCAGGAGCCAACGAAGGGAACGCCCATGTTGGCCGTTCCGACGTATATGTCAACCTTGAACAGGTCGCGGAGCCACTCGAGCTCCTCGTCGGTCGCCTCGGGGTGAACGAGTCCGCCCCTGTTGGTGACCACTCCAACGCTTCCCACGGCGTGGAAGTCACCTATCATGCCCCTCTCAACCTCGACGCCGAGTACATCCTCGAGCCTCTTGGCCTCCTCGCGGCTGAACTTTGCACTCACCAGCGCCGCCCTGTCGTTGGCGAGGATGAGGTTGCCGAAGGCGGTGAGGGTGCTCTGGAACGGGACTATCTCGGTGTCAATCCCGTGCTCTCTGAGCTGGCCGTTTATCCTCTCCAGCTCGGCGTCCCACGCGTACCAGGGGACGATCATTGCGTTGGAGTTTCCGGCCGCGAATATACCCACTATGCGCGACTTCATTATGCTCGTTTCAATGAGCGGGACCTTGAGAACCTCCCTGAGAACCTCGAGCTTCTTCTCGCCGAGGCCCTCCCTGATAAGGGCTAGCCTGTCGGTGGCAGTGCCGTAAACGCCCAGGTATGGAGAGTTCTCAAAATCGAGCCTTTCTATGTGCATCTCGTCACCTCGTTAAATTAAAAGTAATCAGGCGAGGGAGACCTTGGCAATCCTCTTGCCCTCTTCCTCTTCGACGATAACCTTGACGCGGAGCTTGTTGGGCGGCTTCTGGGCGCCCCTCTCCCAGAGCTTCTCGTTGACGTCGGTGCCGATGACAACCTCATCGGCCTTGGCGTGCCTGGCTATCCACTCGCGGACGAACTTGGCAGCTCTCGGGGCCCTCTTCCAGCGCGGAACGCGCTTCTTTATCTTCTTGATGGGAACGACGAATATGACCTCCTCTCCGGACTTGATCATCTAAATCACCTCACTCCTTGAGCTTGGTTCTCCTCCACATTCTTCTCTTCGGGTGGGTCATGACCTTCCTGTTGGTCTTGACGATGACCCAGACCGGAATGCGCCTGTTCTGCTTCGCGGCCTTGGCAAGTCTGAGCTTCTTCGCAAGCGGCTTGTTTCTCGCCATAACTACACCTCCCGGGATTATCATGATGCCTGTTGATGCTTTGGTTATCCTTTTTTAAGCTTTTTTGTGGGGTCTAAGTGCTTCTCGAATCAGCTTGTCAACTCCCTCTTTTCCGCATACGTATCCCAGCTTTCTCATTCTAGAGTAGCCAATAACTGTATCTTTGCCCCTGTAAAATACAACGTCCGCATTAAAAGGATACTTTTTGAAGCCATGGAGGCCGTCTTCGGATATTTCGCCCCTGAAAACGATGCATTTGCCGTCTTTGCACTTAAGAACCTTAACGTCTTCCGGCCAAAGAAGGTTGAGCCTCAATGCGTAATCCAGCACTTCCTCCTGGAGTTCAAGAGTGGGAAGATTGCCTTTTGACCTGTTGTGGTCGAGTATCATCATCAGAGCCTTCGTGAGGGCCCATAGTGAAGAGTCATTATGCTCGTAGTCTCCCCCCAGGTTAATGTATGGGTTGGCATACGGGAACTCCGGAATTCTGCGATTCCACATCATGAACTCGGCTATTCTCGTCAGCCGGATTATCCTGTTAGTGATAACCCGATAGTCTTCGTACCACCTTATATCGTTGCCCCACTTGAGGTTCACACGTTTGAGCTTTCCAAGCCAGGTATCCTCGCTGAGCTTCGTCTTAAACAGGTTGTTTTCTCTTGCAAATTCGTAGGTCTGGAGGAAAATTTCGTAGGCTTCCTTCACAAGTTTGAACCGACGAAGGGCAAAGTTGTAAACCACAGCCTCACTCAGGTTCCACATGATGT
The DNA here is from genome assembly GCF_001484195.1 of Thermococcus celericrescens. Taxonomy (NCBI): domain Archaea; kingdom Methanobacteriati; phylum Methanobacteriota; class Thermococci; order Thermococcales; family Thermococcaceae; genus Thermococcus; species Thermococcus celericrescens. The sequence continues at coordinate 68,428 of NZ_LLYW01000023.1, read as the reverse complement.
TCTGGATAGAGCCTATTGGATCTTCGGCTTTTCCGCTCTTCACTAACTCCCATTCTTTTTTCGCCTTCTCGTGGAATTCCCTACCCTTTTCATCGAAGTCTTTCAGCGTTTTCTGATACTCTCCCCAGTAATCAACCTTCTTAGGCCTGGGAAAACTCTCCAGAGCCTTTATGAGTTCCTCGGGAACCTCAAAGTTGTGAGATTCGAGGTAACATTTAATTCTGACGAGGATCTGGTAAAAAATATCCTCCTGAGTTTCTGCCAATATTGACTTACAGAGTTCTAATACTTCTTCCTCAGGTATCGGGGAATCGTTGGAGATTTTAGAATGAATGTCACATAGTATTCTTGCAATTTTAAATTTGTTATAGACATCAGGATGATTTTTTAAAACGTCCAAAACGTTAACATCTTGAAGTTTTGAATAGTCCAGTATTTCCTCAATGTATAAACATGCTTCTCTAAGGAGTACTTCCCTATCAGAGGTTCCCAAGGATATAATGAGCCCAAGTTCATTCCTGAGGGTAGTTTCATCGCTCCCGAAAAATCCAATAACTCCCCATGAGAAATTAGAAAGTACTTGTGGAAGTCTCTCTTTTAACTGCTCCATAACATCTTCTGGGGACAATGGTTCTTTTTTAGTTATACTTATTCCGCTCTTAACATCTTTCCAGGTATTCCTTGTGGAGATGTAGTTTAGCACAATTGAGGGAAGATTCACTGCAATTCCCCCCTATGAAGCGCTTCCGTAGATAAACGCCACGTAAAGGTTTGACTTATACATCCGGTAGACAGAGACTATGCCCGGCTGGCCTTCCAGATTACGGTAGTATCCCTCCCGTATCAATGAGGTAACCCTAAAAACTGTGGTTCCCTTTGCCTCCCATTTTGTCAAAGAAATATCCGGAATATCCACATAAGGAAAATCGGGTCCTTTCTCATTGGGCTTTTTAGGTAGGGTTATATCCTTGGCATTATACACCCTTTCCATTGCGAGGTATGACACTGCCTCACCTGTTGCTCCAATAATGAACCGGATTCCCTTTAAAGCCGCCAGCTCCCAGTTACCTTCCTTTAAATTCTTTACAGTAGCGTTAAGAGCAAGCTTACCTGATGGAACAATGAGAATTACCCCAATCAGTTCCCCGACGGTAACTTTAAAATCCTTGTCTTTTTTATGAACGAATTCCTTTACGTAGATTCTTTTAGGAAGACCACCATAAAAGTCCTTTTCGTATATGTGAATTGTCTTTTCATCTTTCTTTCTCTCTTCTATGTAGTTGTAGAAGTACTGGTAAGCGCTATCGAGCTTTTCACGAATTTCATCACTGTATTCGTAAATGGCCTCGGCAACTTCGATGGAAAACATTACTACCACCATTGCAAGGAGTGCATAAAGTGCGGTTAAAACCCATTCACCTACTACAAAAACTGGAATGAACATGATAGCCATAGCCGATGGGACGAACACACTAGTACCCGTGGACATCGCGGTTCCCATTGATTTCATCGAAAGCAGTAATGGATGTTCGTTTGACCAAGTTGAATGTGCCAAACCCTGCGTGGATGTGGCAGATTTAACGTTAATGGCAGAACCGTCCACGAACTCTTCAGGAGAAATATGACTCTCAATAAATGCCTTAACTTCCTCCGGTGTGTTCAAACTGGAGTTATCGGCTATAACGAGCTTCACTGGGACCCCATAAATCTCGATTTCATACACCCTTATTCCCGCGGTTGTCTGCTGAATCGCATCCTTGGTAGCGAGTGCAGGCTGTAGAACTAATCCCACTATTAAGATCGAAATAATCAGTCCAACAGTTCTTCTCACTCACATCACCGAGAAAAAAATCCAATGATAAATTTATAAGTTTTACTCGATAGAAATGAAAACCTAGCAAGACACTTGATTGAAAGAAAGAGACGAAGCTCAGAATATCAGAGGAGCCCTGTACTCGCCCCAGACCTCCCTCAGGACGTCGGTGACCTCGCCGAGTGTCGCAAGGTGCCTGTGGGCCTCGATGATGTAGGGCATTAGGTTCTCGTCTTCGGTTTCGGCAGCCTTCCTGAGCCTGTCGAGGGCCTCCTCGACCTTCTTGTTATCGCGCTCGGAGCGGAGCTTCCTGAGCCTCTCGATCTGCTTCTCCCTGATGCTCGGGTCAACCTTGAGTATCTCCACATCCAGAGGCTCGTCAACTACGAACTCGTTGACGCCAACAACGATGCGCTTCTTCTCCTCGACCTCCCTCTGGTACTTGTAGGCGCTCTCGGCGATCTCCTTCTGGATGTATCCCCTCTCAATGGCCCTCATCATGCCGCCCATCTTCTCTATCTTCTCTATGTACTTAAGGGCCTCCTCGTAGATGTGATCGGTGAGCCACTCGATGTAGTAGCTGCCTCCGAGCGGGTCGATGGTGTCGACCACTCCGCTCTCGTAGGCGATGATCTGTTGCGTCCTCAGAGCTATCCTGACGCTCTTCTCGGTCGGAAGGCTCAGAGCCTCGTCGTAGGAGTTGGTGTGCAGGGACTGAGTTCCGCCGAGGACAGCCGCGAGAGCCTGTATTGCGACCCTGACTATGTTGTTCTCCGGCTGCTGGGCGGTGAGCGTTGAACCGGCCGTCTGGGTGTGGAAGCGCAGGAGCATTGAGCGCGGGTTCTTGGCGTTGAACCACTCCTTCATTATGTAGGCCCAGAGCCTTCTCGCGGCCCTGAACTTGGCGATCTCTTCCAAGAAGTTGTTGTGGGCGTTGAAGAAGAAGCTCAGCCTTCCGGCGAACTTGTCCACATCCATACCCCTGTCTATGACAGCTTTGACGTACTCGATACCGTCCGCGAGGGTGAAGGCAACTTCCTGGACGGCGTTGGCTCCGGCCTCGCGGATGTGATAGCCGCTTATCGAGATTGGGTTCCACTTGGGGACGTTCTCGGCGCAGTACATTATGATGTCGGTCGTGAGCCTCATGCTCGGCTGGGGCGGGAAGATGTAGGTTCCCCTCGCTATGTACTCCTTCAGGATGTCGTTCTGGACCGTTCCGCGAAGCTGGTTCGGCTGAACTCCCTGCTCCTCCGCAACGAGGATGTACATGGCGAGAAGGTTGGCCGCTGTAGAGTTGATGGTCATCGAGGTTGAGACCTTGTCGAGCGGGATTCCGTCGAAGAGGACGCGCATGTCCCAGAGGGAGTCTATGGCGACGCCGACCTTCCCGACCTCACCCTCGCTCATCGGGTGGTCGGAGTCGTAGCCTATCTGGGTGGGAAGGTCAAAGGCGACGCTCAGACCGGTCTGCCCCTGAGCGAGCAGGTATTTGTAGCGCCTGTTTGACTCCTCAGCGGTTCCGAAACCTGCGTACTGCCTCATCGTCCAGAACCTGCCGCGGTACATGGTGGCGTAAACTCCGCGGGTGAAGGGATATTCGCCCGGGAAGCCGAGCTTTTCCATGTAGTCCCATTCCTCACCGAGGTCAGCGGGAGTGTAGGTGCGCTTTATTTCAAAACCGTCGTCGGTCATGAACTTCTCCTTTCTCTCGGGCCTCTTCTCGATGAACTTTTTGACGGTCGTTTCCTCCCAGCGCTTTTCCTCCTCCCCAATCTTCGCGAGCTTCTTCTTATCGAAAGTCATGCCTACCACCTGCCCCTATTTAGGCGCCGGCCTATAAAAAGCTTTTACATAACTAAAGGTTGTGCTTGACATCGGATAAATTATCCATCAGTCGGGGAAGTCGCGGCCTACGAGCACCGCCCAGGCAACGGCCAGGAAGATGGCCCCAACGGCGCCGAAGAAAACGGTGGTGTAGGCGGAGTTCCCGACGAAGGCGCCGAGGTCAACCTTATCAAAGCCAGCTTTAAGCAGAACCACCGTCTGGTAGCCGAGGGTGTAGCGCTCCGGGTTTTTGACGTAGGGAATCTGGGGCAGGAGGAACTGAAGGAGAAAGACTATCCCAAAGGTCGCCAGCGAGGCGTAGAGCGGGCGCGTTATGATGACTGAAACCAGCATCGCCAGGGCGCCGAGGGCGGCCAGAACGAGGAGCGTCGCTCCCAGGGCAAGGAGAAAGTCGGGCAGGCCTTTCCAGAGTCCGTTCGCACCGGTATCGTAAACGAGGGGGTTGTAGAGCCAGATAACGGTGTAGGGAACTCCAAAGAGAATCGCAAGGGCGCCGAGTCCAGCGAAAAACTTCGCGGCTACAACCTCGCTGAGCCTCACCGGCCTCGCAAGCAGTACCCTTATCGTTCCCCGGTCTATCTCACCCGCGAGGAGGTCGCTCATGAGGATTATCGCGATGAGCTGGCCGATTATACCCAGCCAGTAGTTGGGGACCAGATCGAGCATGAGAGCCTGAAACGCCTTGAGCATAGCATCAATGCCGGTTCCCGATGCGTTTGGGCTGAGAAGGTATATGAACGCAGGAAAGAACGTGATGAGGAAGAGGACCTTGAGCTTCCTTGAGCGGATCAATCTCCTAAACTCGCTCTCAAAGACCACCCAGAGGGCGCTCTGGAAGGGCTTCATGCCGTTATCGCTCATTCCTTCCACCCCACGTTGAAGCGTTTCATCAGGATCCTCTCCAGCGGACTCGTGTGGGACTTGAAGAGCTTGAGAGCGAGTCCCTCTTTGGCCAGAAAGGCAGGTAGCTCAAAGAAGAACCGCTCCGCGAACCTCTCGTCGAGCTTCACTCGGAGGATTCCCTCCTCTTCCCAGGCTTCCCTTACGTAGACCTTATCCTTCAGGAACTCAAGGAGCTTCCCGTTGTCCGAGACAACAACGTCGTAATCTGTCCCCTCAACATTCACCAGGTCTCTAACGCGCCCCTGTTCGATGAGCTGGCCGTCCTTGATCAGGCCGACGTGGTTGCACATCCTCTCTATCTCGCTGACTATGTGGGAGCTTATGAAGATGGTCTTTCCAGCCTTGGCCAGCTCCAAAACCCTGCCGATGAATTCCATCCTCCCGAGGGGGTCGAGGTTGCTCGTCGGCTCGTCGAGGATCAGCAGTTCGGGGTTCCCGAGAAGGGCCATGGCAAAGGTAACCCTCTGCCTCTGACCGCTTGAGAGCTCCCGTATCCTGTTGAAGGCCAGCTTTCCAACTCCGGTGTAGGCCATCAGCTCCCTCGCCTGCTTCACGGCCTCCTCCTTGGGAAGACCTAAGAGACGGCCCATATAGGTCAGGAACTCGAAAATCGTCATGTCATCATACGCAAGGGGCTTCTCGGGCATGTAGCCGACCTTTCGCATTATCTCAACCCTCTCACTCGGCATATCGAGGCCAAAAATTCTTATCTCGCCGTAGGTCGGCTTCAGCGCCCCGGTAAGCATTTTTATTGTGGTGGTCTTTCCGGCGCCGTTGGGGCCGAGAAAGCCGTAGACTGCACCTTTAGGAACCTTAAGGTTGAGATGATACACAACGTTCATCCTGCCGAAGAATTTGGTGAGCTTCTCAGTCTCGATGATGTAAGTGGACATCTCAACACCCAGAGGAATGTCGAAACGAAGATAAATAAGTGTTTCGGGAGCTTATATTCATTTAATGATAATAGGTAACGTCGGCCTCGACAGCTCGGCCCGCTTTGCCTTCCAGAGCCACGCCCACACGGACCACTTCGTCAGCGGTGAGGTTATCTACTCCACCAAGGCGACCAAGTTCCTCAGCCACCTCCGAAAGGGCGGCTTCTACAGGGAAATCGAGTTCGGAAAGACCTTCTACCTCGGCGATTTCAAGGCGAAGCTCTACCCGGCGGGCCATATGCTCGGCTCGGCCGGAATAAAGCTGTGGCTCGAAAACGGGACGCTGTTCTACACCGGTGACACCAAGTGGTTCAAGCTCAGAACGGCCGAGAAAAGCCGCTTCCCGAGGGCGGACTTTCTGATAATCGAGGCCACCTTTGGCGTTCCGCACTTCACGTTTCCAACGCCGCGGGAAGCCGAGAAAAAGCTAATCGCCTTCGTCGAGGAGGCGCTGGAGAGGGGCAAAAAACCGGTTCTTTACGTCAACCAGATGGGGAAAGCCCAGGAAGTCATGAAGATACTCGATCTTCACGGCTACACCGTCAAGGCCTCGCGGGAGATGGTTAAAGTGGCGCGCGTTTATTCGAAGTTCGGCCTTTCCTTCGGCAACATCTCAGCCGACGGTGAAGTCCTCCTCCGTTCCTACCGCTCGCCCAAGGTTGAGAACTCCCTCTCGCCCTGGGAGCTGACGGTTTCCGGTTTTGGAACCCTCAAGCTCAGCAACCACGCCGACTTCTGGGAGCTGATGAGGATCGTGGAAAGGGTAAACCCGGAGAGGGTTTTCACAGTTTACGGCTTCGCCGAGGAGTTTGCAAGGATTCTTAATGGGATTGGATATGAATCAACGGCTATCGAATCCACCACAACATTCTCGGGGTGCTGGAAATTTTTTGACCAAACTTTTTAATCGTTGTTGCATGTACAATAAAGAACACGAAAGATTAATATATATCCTACACCTACATTACAGTGCAGGAGAAGTGGACGACCAACATTTAAGTTTGTACGTAGCAGCGTTGCGGGCCCTGGTAGGAACGCCCGCTGCCCGGAAGCTTGAGGTCTCCCTCAAGAAAGAACGAAGGGGGTGGTGCCCCAAGCTTCCCCCCTCCCTCTTTGTACTTCTTCCAATCACAGTCCATATAATGTTGTAGTTTTTCCACATCCCCGCTATGTCTCTGGCTCTTCTTTAATGTCCATTTATGAACACAAAACTTTTTAAACTTCTTCCTTTTAGTTACTAGTGGTAACCAAAAGGTTGAGGAGGTGGGAGTATGGTCTGGAGGAGGGACCGCTACTGGGACCCCTTTGACCTGATGAGGGAGATACAGGAGGAGATCGACGCCATCTTTAGGGACGTCTTCCATGGACCGCGGCTCTGGAGCACCCGGGAGCCCGAGCACTACGAGTTCGTCAGCGAGACCTGGCGCGAGCCCTTCGTGGACATCTTCGACAGGGGAGATAGATTCGTCATAACGGTTGAACTGCCGGGAGTGCGCAAGGAGGACATCAAGCTCCGCGTTACGGGGGACACCGTCTATCTCGAGGCCCAGGTGAAGCGCGAGAAGGAGCTTGAAACCGAGGGAGCCATAAGGATCGAGCGCTACTACAGCGGTTACAGGAGGGTCATCAGACTGCCGGAGGAGGTCATCCCGGAGAAGACCAAGGCCCGCTACAACAACGGCGTCCTCGAGATAGAGATACCCAAGAAGGCCCCCAAGAAGGAGGGGGAGGGCTTCGAAGTCAAGATTGAGTAACCCTTTCGTTATTTCCATTTGCCACTCAAACCCAATGTGGGGCTCCGCCCCATACACCCCCCAAGTAAAATAAAAACATTGAATCTCACGATCATCGCTGACCTCCTCTCCGCCTGGCAGAGGTTCGGCTTAACCCCCTCGCCATTGGCGGTTCGGTTTACGGGCCCATCACCTACTCCCGTTGCCGGTTTCGGCTCAGCCCGAAGGCCCGGTCTCGGGCCCATTACCCCTACCGGCCAGAGCCGGCTCGGGGTTATTACTCAAAGGCCACTTTCCGAGTTTTCACGGCCCCACCAGACGGTGGGGATGATGGACGCCTAATGGCGTCGCCCATCCGAGCGGATAGGCTTTAACGAGACCCCTCGTCCCATTGGGTTAACCTTCGAGTGGCCCCTCCAAGGCCTTACCACACTCCAAAGTTTAAAAGGGTTCCGGCGGTTTAAGGGTCGTTGAGTTTGCCCCGCCCCAAAGGGCAAGGCTTGTTTAAAGAAAAAGTCATGAGAAGTTTGGAGGTGGTGAAAGATGACCGAAAAGAGGGAAGTTAAGCTCAAGGTCGCCTCTGCTTACCAGAGGGACGTTGGGAGGGGAATAGTTAGAATAGACCGCAAGTCAATGCGTGAGATAGGTGTCCAGAGCGGCGACATCATCGAGATAATCGGAACCAAGAACACCGCGGCGGTAGTCTGGCCGGCCTATCCAGAGGACGAGGGTCTGGGCATCATCAGGATGGACGGAACCATAAGGAAGAACTCCGGTGTCGGCCTCGGTGACGAGGTTACTGTGAGGAGGGCTGAGGTCAAAGAGGCGAAGAAGGTCATCGTGGCCCCGACAGAGCCCATACGCTTCGGCCATGACTTCGTTGAGTGGTTCCACAGCAGGCTCGTTGGCAGGCCCGTCGTTAGAGGCGACTACATCAAGGTCGGCATCCTCGGCCAGGAGCTAACCTTCGTGGTCACCGCTACGACCCCAGCGGGAATAGTCCAGATAACCGAGTTCACCGAGTTCACGGTCAGCGAGAAGCCGGTCAAGGAGGTCTCCAAGACTGCCGCTCTAGGGGTGACCTACGAGGACATCGGCGGCCTCAAGGACGTCATCCAGAAGGTCAGGGAGATGATAGAGCTCCCGCTCAAGCACCCGGAGATATTCGAGAAGCTCGGCATCGAGCCGCCAAAGGGAGTTCTCCTCTACGGCCCGCCGGGAACGGGTAAGACACTCCTCGCCAAAGCTGTGGCAAACGAAGCCAACGCGCACTTCATAGCCATCAACGGCCCCGAGATAATGAGCAAGTACTACGGCGAGAGCGAGGAGCGCCTTAGAGAGGTCTTCAAGGAGGCGGAAGAGAACGCGCCGGCGATAATCTTCATAGACGAGATTGATGCAATAGCTCCAAAGAGGGAGGAGACCCACGGCGAGGTCGAGAAGAGGGTTGTGAGCCAGCTCCTGACCCTGATGGACGGTCTCAAGAGCCGCGGAAAGGTCATAGTCATAGGTGCAACCAACAGGCCGGACGCCATCGACCCGGCCCTTAGGAGACCTGGAAGGTTCGACCGCGAGCTTGAGGTCGGTGTTCCCGACAAGGCCGGCAGGAAGGAGATACTCCAGATACACACCAGGGGAATGCCCATCGAGCCCGAGTTCAGAAAGGGCAGGGTCATGGAGATACTCGAGGAGCTGGAGAGGAACGACGCCTACCGCGAGAGCGCCGAGAGGGCTCTAATGAAGGTCAAAGGAGCGAAGGATGAGGAGATTCCGGAGATACTCAGGGGCATAGACGAGAAGCTCTACGACGAGGTCAAGGCCAGGCTCATCGATGCCCTGCTGGAGGAGCTGGCTGAAGTCACCCACGGTTTCGTTGGTGCAGATCTGGCGGCACTGGCGAGAGAGGCGGCGATGGCCGCTCTGAGGAGGCTCATCAAGGAGGGCAAGATCGACTTCGAGGCCGAGCACATACCCAAGGAGGTCCTTGAGGATCTCAGGGTCACTAGGAAGGACTTCTACGAGGCCCTTAAGATGGTCGAGCCGTCGGCGCTGAGGGAGGTGCTCCTGGAGGTTCCGAACGTCCACTGGGACGACATAGGCGGCCTTGAGAACGTGAAGGAGGAGCTCCGCGAGGCCGTTGAGTGGCCGCTCAAGTATCCGGAGGCCTTCCTCGGGCTCGGCATAACCCCGCCGAAGGGAATACTCCTCTACGGTCCGCCCGGAACCGGTAAGACCCTCCTAGCAAAGGCTGTAGCGAACGAGAGTGAGGCCAACTTCATAGCCATCAAGGGTCCCGAGGTGCTGAGCAAGTGGGTTGGTGAGAGCGAGAAGAACATCAGGGAGATATTCAGGAAGGCTCGCCAGGCTGCGCCAACGGTCATATTCATAGACGAGATTGACGCCATTGCTCCGCGCAGGGGAACTGATGTCAACCACGTCACCGACAGGCTCATCAACCAGCTCCTCACCGAGATGGACGGAATCCAGGAGAACAGTGGAGTGGTCGTTATAGCTGCAACGAACAGGCCGGACATCATAGACCCGGCCCTGCTCAGGCCCGGTAGGTTCGACAGACTCATACTCGTTCCAGCACCGGACGAGAAGGCCAGACTGGAGATATTCAAGGTGCACACCAGGAACGTGCCGCTCGCAGAGGACGTCAAGCTGGAGGAGCTGGCGAAGAGGACGGAGGGCTACACCGGAGCGGACATCGAGGCAGTGGTCAGAGAAGCAGCGATGCTCGCCATGCGCAGGGGACTGCAGGAAGGCGTAATAAGGCCGGGCATGAAGGCCGACGAGATAAGGGGGAGGGTCAAGGTAACGATGAAGGACTTCGAGGAGGCCATGAAGAAGATAGGCCCGAGCGTGGGCGAGGAGACCATTGAATACTACAGGAAGATTCAGGAGCAGTTCAAACAGTCACGTGGGTGACTTTTTTTCTTTTGGAAGCCTCGCCCTTTAGGGAGGGGATGCAGTAATCGGTAATCCAGCATTCCAACAGTCGAAACCCTTTTGAACTTTGGGGTGTAGTAAGGCCTCGGAGAGGCCACTCGAAAACAACCCGGTGAGAGGGGGTTTCAACGTGTCCTCCCGCCATTGGGGGGAAGACGCCGTAAGGCGTCCTTTCAAGAACCGCCTTCGAGCGGTTTAAAACCCGTGAGTGGCCTTAGGTGATAACCCCAATCCGCTTGGGCGGTAGGGGTAACGGGTTCAAGGCCAAGCCCTCGGGCTGAACCGAAACCGACGACGGGAGCAGGCGAATGAGCGCCCAAAAACCTCCCCGTCACTGGCGAGGGGTTAACTCGTTGAAACCCTCATCCTTCACAGCGGGAAGGAGGTCAGTCGCTTTCCGTTCTTGCCCCGATGTTTTCTAAACTCCGTTTCAGGGCCAGTTCCAACCCATTTTGCCAAAAAAGGACAGAGTTCTGTTTTCAAGGCCAGATCTCCTCTCCGCCGTGAAGGACGAGGCTTTCAAAAGAAAAATGTAAAGTTATACAAATTTGTTCCAGTAGAAGTCGGGGAAAAGCTCAACCTCCTGAACGTAGCTCCTCCTCAGCTTCAGGGCAGTGTAAGCCCTCTCAAGCTCCCGGCCGAGATAGAACGCATGCCTCGGGCTTATCTCAAAGCGCTCAAGAACCGTGTCGATTATCGCGTTCGGTTCGTCGCCGACTATCGTAAGAACGGCCTCGGTTCCCCTGTGGGCGTTCACCCAGATTTTACCTTCCTCGACCCAGACGCGAAAGTAGATGGGTTCAAGTTCAACGGGCCTCTTTTCTGCCTCGACCACCTCTCCAGTCGGTTCAAACCGCCAGGCCGCTGCCCTCTTCTCCTTCAGGAGAAGCAGGTTGAAGCCCAGATCCTTTGGCATCTCAAAGAGGTTCATGTCGATTGCTCTCCTCAGCTCCCTCACAGAACCCCGGGCTTTGGCGCTCGTCTCCGTCGTGAGGAGGAGGTTTATTGAGAGTTCCTTAGAGATTCCGGCAAGGAGGGCGTTCATTCCGACACTGTCGGCATCGTAGAGTTCAACCACGTTGCCGACGCCGGCCAAAAGAACGTCGTCCGGATTCCTCTCGCGGTAGAGCTGGAAGGCCGTGACTGAGCGCGCCAGATGGGGAACGTGCTCGAGGATTAGGTCGGGAATTACCGTTCCGTAGCCCAAATCGAGGGCCTTCTCCTTGAGGTTTTCCAGGAATTCGACCCTCTCAGCCGGTTTGGCCGGGAAAAAGCCCTTCCTCTGGTTGGTCGGGATTAACACGACGGGCTTTTCCGTTACAAGCTCCTCAATGTTGCTCTCATCAACGCTCAGGAATATGTCCGCATAATCAAAGGCCCTCTCGAGCTCCTTCGCGTTGAGGGAGTCGAAGCTTATCGGGACGTCGAAGCCCTCTCTCTTCAGCCTCTCGCGGACTTCTGGAATCAGATCAATGAAATCCAGGTTTGTCTCGCCGGCGACCATGCCAATGTCGATTATATCCGCCCCCTCGCGGAGGTAGTAGAGGGCTTTCTCAACCACACCATCAAGGCCAAGGCTTGGGGCATCCACCACTTCCCCCAGAATCCTCACCGGAAAGTCCCTTCCCGCGGGAAGGTTGCCAATTAGGACGTTCCACGGCCTTTTGAGGGCTTTCTCGATGTAGTGCCGATTCCCCGTTTTGTTTCTGATGTCTTCAACCCTCTTGAGGGCATCGAAGGAGAAGAGCTCGTCAGCCGGAACCCCCTTGCTGAGCTTGAAGCCCTCGCCCAGGGCTTTAAGCGTCTGGGGAAGGTCCATCGCGTTCCTCGGGCCCTTGAAGGCGGGGATTCCGAGTTCGTCCTCGATAAGTCGGGCTGAACCTCGAACGAGGCCAGGGATTAGGATTAGGTCGTAATCCTCACTCTTTATACCGGCCTTTTTTAGATAGCCCGCTATCATCTCGGGAGTCAGGAAGGCGGCAACGCTGACCGGTGTAACGAAGACGTCGCAGCCTTCTCCGTACTTCCTCACGAGGGGTTCCGCGAGCCTGCCCGTAACCAGGAGAATCCTTTCACAGGGGATTTCGCTCATGTTACCAGATAGCACCCGGGGCCTTTTAGGGTTTTGGCCGGCGAAAGGTTTTTGTTCATCCCTCTCCAATCAACTTAGGGTGGTAATATGGTCGGAAACGGTGCCGTTGGAATAGTTTTTGGCGAATCAAGCACGGATCACTTCACGTTCATAGTGAACCCGAGGAACGAGCTGCCCCGCTTCGGGGAGTTTCTGGTCGTTAGGAATCGGGACGGTGATGAGGTTTTAGCACTTCTGAAGTCAATTAGAAACATAAACTGGCTGATGGACGCCGGCAGGGGGAGCTATGACTACGTCGAGAAGACCGTGAACGTATTCTCAAAGGGAGTCCTGGACAAGAGCGAGGCGATTCTGGCGACGGCGAAGGTTCTCGGTGTGCTGAGGAGGCACGCCGGTGAGTTTCTGACGAAGCCCGCCCCGAACCGCGTCCCGATAAAGCCGGGCGAGAAGGTCTACCTCGCGAGGGACGAGGACCTCCAGAAAATCTTCTCGGAAGGGCACATACGTCTCGGCAGGCTCATCGCAAGGGAGAACATAGAGGTGGGACTGGACGCCAACAGGCTCGTCTCGAGGCACTTCGCGGTCCTGGCCGTCACGGGTGCAGGAAAGTCCAACACGATAGCGGTTCTCACGAAGGAGCTGGTGAGCAGCGTCAACGCCACGGTTGTTGTTCTCGACCCCCACGGGGAATACCAGAGGCTCAGCTGGCCCGGCGCGCGCGTGAACCCGATAAGGGCCACGATAGATCCGGGGAGGATAAGGCTCAGCGAGTTCGCCACACTGCTCGGGATAGCTGAAAACGCCAGTCTGCAGAGGCGCTTCCTGGGGCTGGTTTACAGGACGGTCAGGGAGGAGATGCGGAGGAAAGGGCAGGTCGTCGGCGGAATTGCCTTCATTCACGAGATGGAGGACAAGATAGAGGAGTGGATAAGGGTTTACGAGAACACCGACGACAAGATCATCCACTACTACGACGAGAAGGGCATAGAGACGCCGAGGAAAATACAGTCAAGGGACATAGAGGCCCTCATAAGACTGAAGGACTACCTCAGCGAGCTCAGGGCTAATTTCGGCGAGTTCATAAGCCCCGTCAACGTGCTGAGCGAGATAAGGCCTGGGATGGTGAACGTTATAGACCTCAGCGGAATGGAAGAGGAGCAGATGATAACGCTGGCGAGCTTCGTTCTTCGCGGAATCCTCAAGAACAGGATAGACTACGTTAAGGGTGTTAGAACCAACGACAGGGCCCTCGTCAGGGAGGTTTCCGAGAGGTATCCTGCTTTAACGAGGCCCGTGCTGATCATAGTCGAGGAGGCACACATATTCGCGCCGAGGGGCGAGAAGAACCCCGCAACTCTGTGGCTCGGCAAGATAGCGCGCGAGGGCAGGAAGTTCGGCGTGGGCCTCGGAATAGTGTCGCAGAGGCCGAAGAAGCTGGACGACGACATACTCAGCCAGACGAACACCAAGATAATCCTCAAGCTCGTCGAGCCGAACGACCAGCGCTACGTCCAGCAGGCGAGCGAGCAGATAAGCGAGGATCTGCTGAGCGACATTGCCTCCCTCGGCGTTGGCGAGGCTGTCCTAGTGGGCTATGCGATAACGATCCCGGCGATGGTGAAGATATACAGCTTCGAGAGGGACATGAACGGCCACTATGGCGGCGGGGACATAGACATCGTCGGCGAGTGGCTCGCGGGGAGGGACGAGGAAGAGGAGATAACCGAGGAGGAGGCCATAGAGGCCCTCCCTCTGTAAAGCCGGTGATGAGCCATGAAGTTCGCGCACATCGCTGACGTCCACCTCGGCAGGGAGCAGTTCAACCAGCCCTTCCGCTACGACGACTACCTCAAGGTCTTCAGGGAGTCCATCGAGAAGGCCGTGAAAGCCAGGGTGGACTTCATACTCATCGCCGGCGACCTCTTCCACGTGAGCAGGCCGTCCCCAAAGACGATACGCGACGCGGTTGAGGTCCTTGAGCTTCCGAGGCGGAAGGGAATCCCGATCTTTGCGATAGAGGGCAACCACGACAAGACCATAAGGGAAACCTCGGTCTTCGACCTCCTTGAGCATCTCGGGCTGATATACACCATCGGGCTGAAGAGGGAGCCGAGGGAGGGTGAGTTCCAGAGGAGCAGGAAGATAAGTGAGAACCGCTACCTCGTCTGGGGGCAGGTCGGGGACGTTGAAATCCACGGCCTCAGGCACCACACCCGCTGGCAGCTCATAAGGCAGGACGGCGCTGTAAACGTTCTCAAGGCACTCTTCAAGGGAAAGAAGGGCATCCTGATGCTCCACCAGGCGGTCGATTACCTCGCCAAGGACACGCCCTACCAGGACGCCTTTGACCTGAAGCTCAACGAGCTTCCCGACGGCTTTTCCTACTACGCCCTCGGCCACATCCACGTGAGGAGGATAGCGGAAACGGCCCAGACGGGCCTGAGCGGGCCTTTAGTCTATCCGGGCTCGCTGGAGAGGACGGAGGTAAGGGAGGCGAGTCACATAGTCCGCTACTCCCTGAGGGACAAAAAGCCGAAGGTCATGGAGAGCAGGGAGGGGCCGAAGGGTTTCTACATCGTCGAGGACTTTCGGCCGGAGTTCGTGGAAGTCGATGCGAGGCCGTTCTACTCGATCAGGGTGGAGGGGGATAGCAAGTCCCAGCTCAGGAAGAGGGTTGAGGAGGCCGCCTCGCTCGTCCCGAAGGACGCGATAGCGGTTATAACGCTCGAAGGGACGATTAAAGGTGGAGTGAGCCTGGCCGAGTTCAACGACCTCCTTAAAGATTCGGGGATAACGTACTACACCTTCAGGAGCAGGGTCGTTGGGGAGACGGTGCTTTCCAAGGAGAGGCTGAGCGAGGAGGAGCTGTTCACAGAATGGGAGCGGGAGCTCCTCCTGAACCTGAGGGTCTCCCCGAAGGAGTTCTCCGAGGGGCTCACCGAGTTCGTCTCCTGGCTGATTGGGAGATACGAGAAGGGAATCCCTGAAAAAGCTCGGAAAGTTCTGGAGACTGAAAGGAAGGAAGAACCCGAGGAGAAGGTGTCCGAGAGCACCGCCAAGCCGGAGAAGCCCAGACCGGAAAAAGATCTGGGGAAAGAGCCTCCCAAAAAACCCAAACCCGTTTCTAAACCCAAAAACCCATCGAGCCTCGACGCGTGGCTCAGGAGGGGTGGGCAATGAGGATAAGGAGAATAAAGATCAGGAACTTCAGGGCACACGAGATGGGCGAAGTGGAGTTCAGCGACGGCATAAACCTGCTGATAGGCCAGAACGGCGCCGGCAAAAGCTCGATCCTTGAGGCGATTTTCGCGGCCCTCTACATGGGGCACCCGAGCTTCCCGAGGGGCTACCTTCAGGCAAACACCCGCGTCGGCTCGACAGGGGGACTGGGATTAACACTGGAGTTCGAGCACAACGGGAAGAGCTACAGAATCGTCAGGGACTCCAAGAAGAGCGAGCTCCTTGAGGGCAGGGAAACGATAGCGGAGAAGAGCTCCGACGTGGCGCGCTGGGTCGAGAGGAACGTCTACCCAATCCAGGTATTCACCAACGCGCTCTACATAAGGCAGGGTGAGATAGAGGGTATAATCACGAACCGTGAGGTAATGGAAAAGGTCCTGCGCAAGGTTCTGGGCATAGAGGACTATGAGAACGCCGAGAGGAACGCGGCGGACGTGATAAGGGAACTCAAGCGGAGGAGGGAGTACCTCAGGAAGCTCATCGAGAGAAAGGCCGAGGTGGAGGAGAACCTCCGCGAGGCTCAAAGGCGCTTCTCCGAGACGCTGAGGAGGATAAGCGAGCTCCGGAAGAGAGTTGGAGAACTCGAAGGGGCCTTCAGGAAAGCGGAGGAGGATTACTCGCGCCTCAAGGCCCTGAAGAGAGAGCTTGAGAGCCTGGAGAAGAAGAGGGCAGTTCTTGAGCAGAGGATAGAGGCCGAGAGGGGTAGAATAGAGGACTATGAAGCCCAGATCGAGGAAGTAAAGAAGGAGATAGGAGAGCTCGAGGATAAGCTCGCACGCCTCAAGGAGCTCGAACCCCTCGAAAAGGAGTACCTGAAGCTGAAGTCGCTCCTCTCCCTCAAAGACGAGCTGGCAAAGCTTGAAACCGCCGAAGCAAGACTGGCGGAAAAGAAAAAGACCCTTGAGGAGAGAGCCGCCAGGATCGATGAGGTCTCCGCAAAGATAGCGGAGCTCGAAGGGGAGGAAAAGTCCCTCCGCGAGACCTACGAGGAGCTGAAGAGGAAGAACGGCCTCTACCAGCGCGCCCTCCAGCGGAAGGCCGAGGCGGAGAGGTACCTGAGAGAACTCGAGCGGGCAGGGGTTACCCCTGAGAGCCTGGAAAAGGAGCTAAAAGCTGTCGAGAACGCCAAGGAGGAGCTTGAGAACCTCCGCGAGGAAGTGACCGGGATAAGGGAGGAGATCGCGACTCTCAACGGACTGAAGGAGAGCCTCATCGAGAACCTCTCCAAGCTGGAAGGCGCCAGGGTCTGCCCGCTGTGCAAGAGGCCCATCGAGGAGCACGACGAGGAGGAGATACAGGCAGAGTACGACGCCGAGATAACCTCCATCGAGAAGAAGCTGAATAAGCTATCAAAGAAGCTCAAAAAACTCAATGAACGGGAAATAGAGCTCAAGGGGATTATCAAGAGGGAGTCAAAGCTCATAAGGCTGAAGAAGACGGCGGACCTCCTAAGGGAGGTCGAGGAGAAGCTGGCGAAGTACGACCTGGTGGAACTTGAGAAGGCCGCGGAGGAGTTTGAAAAGGCCAAGGCAAGGCTCATCGAGATAAAGAAGGAGCTGAGGCACCTCAGAGAGGAGCTTGAGGAGCTTGAGAAAGCAAAAGACGAGCTGGGGAGGATAGAGAAAAAGCTCCAGGAGATAGGCAGGGAAACAGGGGAGATAATGGAAAGGCTGAAGAACGAGGGCTTCGGCTCGTTCGAGGCTGTTGAGGAAAGGATGAAGGAGCTCGAGCCATCTTACCGCGAGTACCTCTCGCTCAAGGACGTCCCGGTCCAGCTTGAGAGGACGAAGAAGAAGCTCTCCCTCCTGGAGAAGAGGCTCGATGAGAGCATCGAGGCCCTCAGAAAACTGGAGGGGGGGTTCAAGGAGCTGGGGGCCGAGATGGAAAAACTCTCGCGGGAGTTCTCGGAGGAAGCCTACGCCGAGGCCGAGAAGAGGTACATGGCGACCGCGAGGGAACTTGAGAAAGCCAGAACGGAGCTCAAGGGTGCCGAAGAGCTGGGGGACGAGATGATGAAGCTCCTCGACGAGCTGAAGGCAAAGAGGAAGGAGATAGAAGGGGCCGAAAAGGAGCTGGAGACCGTCGAGAAGGCTATGGCAGACATGACCGCTTTCAAGGAGAAGGTAGCGAGGCTCAAGGCCGAGGAGGAACTCAGGGGGCTCGAGGAGGTGCAGAAGCTCGCCGGCGAGACCTTCTCGGAGATGACGGAGGGCAAGTACCAGGGGATAAAGCTCAAACGCGAGAAGAAGTTCGGAAAGGAGCGGATAGAGCTGAAGGTGCTCTACGCCGGTAACGAGGTCGGTCTGGAATTCCTGAGCGGTGGGGAGAGAATAGCGCTCGGCCTGGCCTTCCGCCTGGCGCTCTCGCTCTACAAGGTGGGGAACCTTGAGCTTCTGATCCTGGACGAGCCCACGCCCTTCCTGGATGAGGAGCGCAGGAAGAAGCTCGTGGAGATAATATCGAGCCAGCTGAGGAAGATACCGCAGGTCATAATTGTTTCCCACGACGAGGAGCTGAAGGACGCGGCGGACTACGTGATAAGGGTCCTGAACGTCGGCGGCAAGAGCCGCGTGGAGGTGGAGAGCATTGGAGCGTATTAGCGACGCCCACGTAAGGGCGATGAGGGACTACCTGAAGAACCAGCTGGAGCTCATGGAAGAACTCACCCGGGAGATATCGAAGAGCTATCAGTGGCTGCCCTTCCCCGAGCCCAAAAGGGCCAGCGTTTACGCCGTTGACGGCAGCAGAATGATGAAGCGCCTCAGCGGGGCGATAATCTACGGCGTCGCCTCGGTCGCCATCGGGGAGAACCTGTACCACTGGAGCGAAGTCGGCTTCGTGTCGCCGTACAAGCACGTCGACGAGAGGATAAGGATTCACATGGAGCTCCTCGAGAAGCGCATAGGGGCCATGGCATCGGAGATGGGGGCCGAGCTGGTGCTGATGGACGGCACGATAAGCGGCTCGATAATTCGTCCCCCCAGCTATATCGGGAGCAACACGGATAAAATGTTCAAGAGGCACAGCGACGAGCTGGTTGCCCTGGCGGATGGCTTTCTAAAGCTCTTGGACGAGAAATGGGAGTCCTGGCTGGAGACGCTTGAGAGGGACGGCATCATAAACGCTCCGACCCTCGTTGCGAGGGGGGATGGCAGGAAGGGAATCTTCACGCTGCTCAAGGAAAGGGGCGTCGAGGAGGCCAAGATAACCCGCTGGCAGGACGATTATGAGGACGTGATAATCCTCCTGGAATACCTTGAGTTCCTCCACGCCCTCGACAGGCTCCTCGCCGCCAGAACCGCCGCGATAGCCAAAACCTTCTACCGCGACGACATAGTGAGGCAGGTATGGCCGGGCACCCCAATGCTCGACGTCCCTGTCCTAGACATGATTTCAAAGGAGGCGGGCTACGTACCGTTCAGGTACTCACGGGAGGAGAAGAGGAAGTTCCCGGATGTCGTGGAGAAACTTATGGATATGGGGCACTTTGGGAACCTCATGAGGCTCCTCGACAAGACCAAAGACGGCTACAGAGTAAAGGTGCAGCCTTTCTACGTCCGCTTCGTGGACGGCGGCGTCATATACCTTCTGGAGGTACCCGGTGAGAGCGAGCGGGATGCCCTTGAAACACTCTCGATGATGCTCTCCGTCGCGGAGGATGAATACGTCATCCCCTTGGAGTACGCCCACCATTCCGTTGTCATCAAAAAGCAGGAGTTCGACGCATACGTGAGCGCGGTGCTGAGCGCGCTGGTGGGAGAGGATGAACGGTTCCTGAGCTTCCTGCGCTACGGGAGGGAGCCGCTGGAGTGAGGCTCGGGCACGGGTCCAGTTCATCACCATCAGCCGGTTAAGCATCATCATCGCAGGGCCAAAAACCAGGGGAAGCCCGGGAACTACTCGAATCCGGGCTTTCTAATTTTCACCACTCCTCCATTAACGAGCGTCGGCGGAACCTCACCGTTTTTGAAGGCTATGAGGTTCCTGGCCACGAGCTCGGCCATTCCTTCTCTGGCACCATGGGTGGCGCTACCTATGTGGGGGGCCAGAACCACGTTGTCGAGGTTGAAGAGCTCCTCGTGGTAGTACGGCTCCTCCTCGTAGACGTCCAAGCCTGCACCGGCTATCCAGCCCTCCTTGAGCGCCTTTACGAGCGCCTCCGTGTCGACGACCTTGCCCCTCGCTATGTTTACGAGTATCGCGGTGGGCTTCATGAGCTTAAGCTCCCGTTCGCCTATCATGCAGTGGGTCTCCTTCGTCAGCGGGACGGCCAGAACCACGAAGTCGCTCTCGCGCAGGAGCTCGTCGAGGGGCCTGAACTCCGCGTTGAGTTCCCTCTCGGCCTCGGGCTTCCTCGCTCTTGAGCTGTAGAGTATCCTCATCCCGAAGCCCCCGGCGCGCCTTGCTATCGCCTGGCCGATTCTCCCGAAGCCGACTATGCCGATGGTCTTTCCGTAAACGTCGTGGCCCAGCAGCATCCTCGGGTGCCAGGCTATACCGCGCTTTTTCCATTCGCCTGAGCGGATGAACCCATCCGCCTCTATGAGCCTCCTTGCGGCGGCGAGCAGAAGCGTCCAGGCGAAGTCAGCGGTGGCGTTGGTGAGGACGTCGGGGGTATTGGTGACGTATATCCCGCGCCTCGTTGCCTCCTCAACGTCTATGTTGTCGTAGCCGACCGCGTAGTTCGCCACTATCCTCAACCTGGGGGCGCTGTCAAAGACTTCAGCGTCCATCCTCTCGCTCAGCATGGTAACGAGTGCATCAACGTCGCGAACCTTCTCGAGCAGGACTTCCCTCGGAATCTCGTGCTCGTCCTCCCAGACCTCGACCTCAAAGTGCTCCCTCAGGAGTTCGATGCCGTTTTCGGGAATTGCACGGGTGATGAAGACCTTCGGCCCCACAATCTCACCTCCGCATGGAATTCAGCGAGTTTGAAAGGGAACAATCACACCATCACTTTTGCCTTGAGACCGGCTATCCTGGTTATCCTC
Organism: Thermococcus celericrescens; assembly: GCF_001484195.1. Classification (NCBI taxonomy): domain Archaea; kingdom Methanobacteriati; phylum Methanobacteriota; class Thermococci; order Thermococcales; family Thermococcaceae; genus Thermococcus; species Thermococcus celericrescens. The sequence continues at coordinate 47,921 of NZ_LLYW01000023.1, read as the reverse complement.
TCCGCCAGCTCCATGAATGCCCGGGCACCGGCAGAGTTCGGCCTGTACTCGACGACGGGAATGCCCTCAAGCGTCGCCTCCCTTACCGGTGGGTCCTCCGGGATAACCGCCAGCAGGGGAATCTCCATGACCTCCTCCGCTACGTCGGGCGGGATGTCGTTATCGCTCCTGCCGTAGCGGTTGAGCACGAAGCCCAGAACCACGAGGCCGGCTTTTTTAAGAACCATCCCCACCTTCATCGTGTCCGTGATGCAGGATATCTCGGGGTTCGTGACGAGCAGAACCTCCTCCCCGCTCATCATGGCGTTCATGGCGTCCATCTGGAGCCCCGCGGGGGAGTCGATTATCACGAAGTCAAAACTCTTTTTGAGGGGTTTTATGGTTTCGGGAAGCTTCCTTGGGTCCGCCCGGATGACGTGCTCCCAGTCTATAGAGGCGGGAATAACGTGGACGTTCTCGTAGGTCGTGGCGTATATGGCGTTGTTTATATCCGTCCTGCCGGAGAGGACGTCATGGATCGTCGTGTAAGCGTCATCTATTCCCATAACCAGGCTTAGATTGGCCATGGTTAAATCCGCATCAACTGCACAGACCTTGTATCCCATTTTACCAAGTGCTATGGAGAGATTCGCGGTCGTGGTGGTTTTTCCGGTGCCCCCCTTGCCGGAGGCTATTGAGATAAGCCTTCCCATCGTCCCACCCATCCTATTTTCGGCTAAACCTTTATGAACCTTTAGCCGCAGAGGACGTTGAGAGAGAAAAGGGGTGGGAGAGATGAAAGTATTCGTTGCAGATACGAGCGTTATCGTCGATGGCAGGCTCACGCAGTTCCTTTCGTCGTTTGGCGAGAAGGTCAAGGTTGTGGTTCCCGAAGCCGTCATCGCCGAGATAGAGCACCAGGCAAACGAGGGAAAGGCCATAGGCCACGTGGGCCTCGAAGAGCTCAAAAAGCTCCGCGAGATGGCGGACAGTGACAGAATCCTCCTCGAGTTCTACGGCGAGAGGCCCGAGCTCTGGCAGATACGGAGGGCGAAGTCCGGCGAGATAGACAGCATGGTTCGTGAGGCCGCACAGGCCCTCGGAGCGACGCTCATCACGGGCGATAGGGTTCAGAGGGACGTGGCCATCGCCAAGGGCATAGACGTGGTCTATCTGACCGCGAAGAAGGAGGTACAGCACCGCCTCGAGGACTTCTTCGATGAGACCACAATGAGCGTTCACCTCAAGGGCGGCATGAGGCCGTTCGCAAAGAAGGGTCGGCCCGGCGAATGGAGGCTCGTGCCCGTCCGCGATGAGGTTCTGAGCGATAGGGAGCTTGAGGAGATAGCGGACGACATAGTGGAGAGGGCTAGGCGCGACCCCGAGAGCTTCATAGAGCTCGACGAGCCGGGCGCCACCGTCGTCCAGCTCCGCAACTACAGGATAGTCATCGCCAAGCCGCCCTTTGCGGACAGGATAGAGATAACGGCAGTTAGACCCGTCAGGAAGCTGAACATCGAGGAGTACGAGCTCAGTGAAAAGCTCCTGGAGAGGCTGGCGGACAAGGCGGAGGGCATACTCATAGCGGGAGCGCCGGGTGAGGGCAAGACGACCTTTGCCCAGGCCCTGGCGGAATGGTACGCGGGCATGGGTAAGATAGTGAAGACCATGGAAAAGCCCCGCGATCTTCAGGTGGGCGAGGAAATCACCCAGTATACGGCCCTGAGCGGCAGGATGGAGCTGACCGGCGATATACTGCTCCTCGTCAGGCCGGACTACACGATATTCGACGAGATGAGGAAGACGAGCGACTTTAAGATCTACGCCGACCTCAGGCTCGCCGGCGTCGGGATGGTCGGTGTCGTCCACGCAACGAAGCCGATAGACGCTGTCCAGAGGTTCATCGGAAGGGTCGAGCTGGGAATGATTCCCCAGATAGTTGACACAGTCCTCTTCATCAAGGCAGGGAGGGTCGCGAAGGTTCTCACGCTGGAGTACCTCGTCAAGGTGCCGAGCGGCATGAGGGAGGAGGACCTCGCCAGGCCCGTCATCGAAGTCCGCGACTTTGAGACCGGCGAGCTCGAGTACGAGATATACACCTACGGCGAGGAGATAAGCGTCGTCCCGGTGAAGAAGGAGGAGAAGGCGCCCGCACTAAAACTCGCGGAGAAGAGGCTCAAGCAGGAGATAAAGAAGTTCCTGCCCGATGTCTATGCGGAGGTCGAGATAGTCAGTCCCCACAAGGCGGTGATCTACGCGGACGAGTTCGACATCCCCGCGATAATCGGAAAGAAGGGCAAGAGAATCACCGAGCTGGAGAAGAGGATAGGGATAAGCATCGACGTCAAGAGCTTCACCGAGCGCGAGGAAGCCAAGCCCAAGGAGAAACTCCCCGTGGAGATCGAGGAGAAGAAGAAAACCATAGTCCTCCGCGTCTCGCCGGACTACGCGAAGAGGCCGCTCAAGTTCTACGGCGGCGAGCAGTACGTCTTCACGGCCACACCGAGCAAGAAAGGGCTCGTGAAGGTCAGCAAGAGCACGCCCATAGGTAAGGAACTCAAGAGGCTCCTTGAGGCAGGGATACCCATCTGGGCGACCGCTTGAGCAAACTTTTTATAGTTTGCTTTCTTCTTTTCCATGGTGGTAAGCAGTGGGAGAGAGGTACGACCCCCTTGAAACGCTCGGTGCCGTTTTGAGCGCCCTTGGGCTGGCGGGTATTCTGATAACCGAGGGCCGTGCCCTGGGGCTTGGTCTCCTCGTCATCGCCTTTGGCACCGTCGTCTGGAAGATGGGGGAGATGAGGAGGGAGTTCAACGAGAAGCTCGAATCCCTGAGGACGGAGCTGGAATCCCTAAAAGGCCAGGGGAATGCCGCCGATGGCTGAGATTTCCACCTGGGGGCGAGATAAAGGCGCTGGAGAGAAAGGTTGAGGGGATGGAGTGAACCGGTGGCCTTTCTTCCTCCGTCTCGCAAGATTTTTTAACCCTTTCCGGAAGGGAATACCATGCTGGTTCTGGCATCTGCTTCACCGAGGCGGCGGGAGATACTCGCCAGGTTCATACGGGAGTTCGAGGTTATTCCGAGCAATGCGAGCGAGGAGTGCAGCATAGAAAACCCCGCCGAGTACGCGCTCGAGCTGGCGAGGAGGAAAGCCAGGGAGGTGCACGGCCGCGTTAGCGGAACCGTTATCGGTGCCGACACCGTCGTCAGCATAGACGGCCACATCCTCGGCAAACCGGGGAGCAGGGAGGAGGCCTTCGAAATGCTCCGGCTCCTCAGCGGGAGGGTCCACAGGGTCACGACGGGCTACTGTATAATCCACGAGGGCCGGGAGATTTCGGGGGTTGCCGTCACGGAGGTCAAGTTCCGCGAGCTGGACGACGATATCATCGGGGCGTACATCGACACCGGCGAGCCGATGGACAAGGCGGGGGCCTACGGCATACAGGGGAAGGCGGGCCTCTTCGTCGAGTGGATCCGCGGGGACTACTACAACGTCGTCGGATTCCCGCTTGAGATAATCTGGAAGCTGAGGGAGCTGGGATTTGAGGTCCTATCACGTTGAGGTTTCGCTGTTCTAAGTTTTCTCCGCCATAACTGCTGGAATTTCGAAAAGTCCTTTTCTCCATCCCCTGGAAGGCGATTGTTTGGGGCCAAGAACTGTACCCACATGTTACCATTATCCAACGGTATTATAACGAAATTTTTTCGGAAATTGGAATGCGGGCAGCGCGGGGGCGGGAACATGCGTATCTCCACCATAATCCAGTCTTTTCTGATTTGAGGATGGTTTGTTTGCCCATTTTAAATTCCAAGCCCTTTGAAGCCAGGGGAAATCCCGTGCACATCTTTGTTTGCCCGAGGATTGCGGCCGTTCCGCCCATCCAATGGCTCCGGGGACTCCTCGGACTGCCAGAATTGAACGCCTGCCGCGGTTCCCCTAGCAGGGATTTCCAGAAAGACTTAAATATTGGAAGCTCCTCAAAGCTTTACCTTTTTTCTTCTGAAAGTCTCGCCTTTTAGAGCGGGGGTGCAGTAATCGGTAATCCAGCATTCCAACAGTCGAAACCCCTTTAAACTTCAAGGTGTAGTAAGGCCTCGGAGGGGCCACTCGAAAACAATCTAATGGGACGAGGGGTTTCACGTGTCCTCCCGCCATTGGGAGGAAGACGCCGTAAGGCGTCCTTTCAAGAACCGCCTTTGAGCGGTTTGAAACCTGATGAGTGGCCTTTGAGTGATAACCCCAATCCGCTCTGGTGGTAGGGGTAACGGGGGCAAGACCGTCCCCTCGGGCTGAGCTGAAACCGGCGACGGGAGTAGGTGAATGAGTGCCCGAAAACCTTCCCGCCACTGGCGAGGGGTAAGCCGAACCCTCGCCCCTCACGGCCGGGAGGAGGTCAGTGGGCGAAACTGGGAAAATTCCCATGTGTTGTAATAAGACTCCAAGAGAATTGAAAGGAACAGCGAGACGCTCACCGGCAGCCGTTGCAATACTTCCTAGAGTTGGGTGGATCTTGAGGGGGTGTGGGGGACGGGACGTCCCCCCAGACAATAAGACTCCCAGAGAACCAACGGCTTCGTCTCGCTTTCTCAGGTTGCCGGTGTCACAGGCAGGAAATCCAGTCCAAAAGGCGACGTCTCACAGGAACTCTCCGAACAGCAGGTCTTCCCTCGCCCCGCCCGCCTTCTCGAATATCCTCTCGCTCCAGGAAACGCCGCCCACCTCCCCCGGAGAGTGGGCATCGCTCGCGAAGGTGAGCTTTATCCCGCGCCTTATGCATTCACGGATGAAGTCGATGTCCGGTACTCGGTAGCGGGAGCTTATCTCAAAGGCCTTGCCCCTCGCCTCCGCCAGATCGAGTATTTCCTCCAGCTCGTCGGCGGACGGGAAGCCGATGTAGGGGAAGCTGGCTCCGAAATGGCCGATGATGTCAACGTTGTCGTCTTCGAGGGCGAGTTTCACCAGTTCCACGTATTCCTCCGGCCTCTCGAGCCACTCGTGGACGCTCGCTATCACGTAGTCAAGCTTCTCCGCCATGAAGCCCGGGACATCGACGCCCCCTGCAGTTATGTTGCCCTCCACTCCGGCCAGAATCGTCAGCTCCGCGTCCTCGCCCCAGTACCTGACCTCCCTGATGTAGCGGCCGAGGGTTCCGGGTTCGAAGTGGTGGCTATGGTCGGTTATCCCGAGCAGCGCCAGCCCCCTCGCCTCCGCCGCGGCCACGCTGTCGGCTATTGATCCCGTGCCGTCTGAGTAGGCGGTGTGGGTGTGGGCATCGTGGAGAAACTTGAGCATGCTCTATCCTCTCGTGGGGACGTTATAAAGCCTTCTGGACAAAATATCCAACGTAAAGCTTAACCTTGAGTTTTGACAATCTTTAAATACCGCGGGAAACAAAAGTGGGGCGGTGGTGAAAATGGTCGAGCGCTCCAAGGTTAGGGTTCTCGTTGCGAAGCCGGGACTTGACGGTCACGACAGGGGGGCCAAGGTCGTCGCCAGGGCCCTGCGCGATGCCGGTTTTGAGGTCATCTACACTGGAATCAGGCAGACCCCCGAGCAGATAGCCGAGAGCGTTGTTCAGGAGGACGTTGATGTCCTTGGAATAAGCATCCTCTCCGGGGCCCACATGGTTCTCATACCGAAGATACTCAGACTCCTCGAAGAGCGCGGCCTGAAGATCAGCGAGGACGTTCTCGTTATAGCCGGTGGAATAATCCCGCCCGACGACGCCGAACAGCTCGAGAAGATGGGCGTGGCAAGGGTTTTTGGCCCCGGCAGCCCGATTGAGGATATAATCGGCTTCATAGACGAGAACGCGCCGAAGCTGAAGAAATTCAGGGAGAACTGAGCAAACTTTATAATTTCTTACCTGGATAATTTGTCCTAGTGGTGGCGATGTTAGACGGTCTCATAGAGAGGATGCTCACCGGCGACAAGCGCGCCACTGCGCGCCTCATAACCCTCGTTGAAAACGATGAGGAAAAGGCGAGGGAGATAATCTCGAAAATCTATCCCCACACGGGCAACGCCTATATCGTCGGCATCACGGGTCCGCCGGGGGCCGGAAAGTCCACCCTTCTCGACAAGCTCATCCGCGTTGCGAGGGAGGAAGGCAAGGTCGTCGGCGTTATAGCTATAGACCCCACCTCACCCTTCACCGGCGGCGCCCTTCTCGGAGACAGGATAAGGATGCAGAGGCATTCGACCGATCCAGGTGTCTTCATCAGGAGTATGGCGACGCGCGGCTCCCTCGGGGGCCTTGCCAAGGCCACGGCCGATGCCATCAAGGTTCTCGATGCCTACGGCTGCGATGTGATCTTTGTGGAGACCGTCGGCGTCGGCCAGATTGAGATCGACATCGTTAAGACCGCCGACACGGTCGTCCTCGTCACGGTCCCGGGTCTGGGCGACGACATACAGGCAATAAAGGCCGGGCTCATGGAAATAGCCGACGTATTCGTCATCAACAAGGCCGACAAGGAGGGGGCCGATGCCACGTACTTCGAGCTCAACATGATGCTTGACCTTGAGAAGGAGCGCTGGGAGAGACGGGGCTGGCGGCCGCGAATCGTGGAGACGGTCGCGACGACCATGCGGGGAATACGCGACCTCTGGAATGCGATCAGCGAACACAGGGAGTTCCTTGAGGGGAGCGGGGAGATAGAGCGGAAGAGGCAGTTCAGGGCCGAGGAGGAAGTCAAGACGATAGTCTCGGGGAGGATATCAAGGATAGTGGGGGAGAAGCTCGGCGAGGAAGAGATTTCGTCTTTGATAGGGATGGTTGTGAGACGCGAGATCGACCCGTACTCTGCCGCGGATAGGATACTCGAAAAAGCCCTGGGGGTGAAGGTATGATAAAGAAGATAGACCACGTTGGTATAGCCGTTAAGAACCTGGAAGAGGCCATCAAAGTCTGGGAGGGCCTTGGTCTCAAGGTGGAGGAGATCGAAGAGGTGCCCGACCAGAAGGTGAGGACCGCGATAATCCACGTCGGCGAGAGCAGGATTGAGCTCCTCGAGCCGACCGCTGAGGACTCGCCTATAGCCAAGTTCATCGCCAAGCGCGGTGAGGGAATACACCACATAGCCCTGGGTGTTGATGACATCGAGGGACAGCTTGAGAAGCTCAAGGGGGAGGGCTACAGGCTGATCGATGAACAGCCCAGGATTGGGGCTGGAGGTGCAAGGATAGCCTTCGTTCACCCGAAGGCCGTAACCGGTGTGCTTCTCGAACTGTGTGAGAGAAAAGAGTAATAAAGGAACCCACCCGGTTTTGAGGTCTCTACCCCCTTTTCCCTTTAACCCAATGAGTCGTGTATTTGTCTGTTCAATCTCACGCAGTAACGTTTATAAGCGGATTAACAAACTTACTGTGCCCCGTAATAGGATGTAGATAAAATCGAGTGAATCCGTACGAAGTGATGACTTATGCGGTTTAGGGGGCGACCCCTTAAGAAAGACTCAAGGATACTGGATTATCGGCGTCTCGACGAGATTCTGAAGAAAAACCCCAACAAAGGAAAGATTCTCATAACCCGGAGGCCCCCCTTTGAGGTCAGCCGTCCCAACGTCTATCTGATGTGGATCACCAAAGTCTCCCACCCTAACGCAGTATCCCCTTCGAAGCTCCATGCCATCGAGCAGATGGTGTGGGAGCAACTCCAGGATGAGGACGTGGACGTCATTCTAGACGCCATAGAGTACCTCATGATAGAGAACGGGGTCGAGCCGACGCTCAGGTTCGTCAGCAAGCTTCGGGACATGACCCTTCTCACGAACTCCGAGTTTTACGTCACCGTCAGCGACGGCCTCGACAGCAGGGTTCTGAACATCCTCCGCAGGATAGTCGAGTGAGCACGCAGCCGAGTACTCCTCGCCCCAAGGAACGGGGCTTTCAAAAGGAGTAAAGTTATATAACCTTCTTTGCCATTCTCCCGTTTAGGTGTAGGGCATGCCGTACATTGAGAAGATTGAAATGAAAGGCTTCAAATCTTACGGTAACAGGAAAGTCGTCGTTCCGCTTTCCAAAGGATTCACAGCGATCGTCGGTGCCAACGGTTCTGGAAAGAGCAACATCGGTGACGCCGTGCTCTTCGTTCTCGGTGGCCTGTCCGCCAAGGCGATGCGTGCCACGAGGATAAGCGACCTCATATTCGCAGGCACCAAGACGGAAGCGCCGGCAAAGTACGCTGAGGTTGCCATGTATTTCAACAACGAGGACAGGGGATTTCCCATCGACGAGGACGAGGTCGTTATAAAGCGGCGCGTCTATCCCGACGGCAGGAGCACCTACTGGCTCAACGGCAAGAGGAGCAGCAGAAGCGACATCCTCGACGTCCTCAGCGCGGCGATGATTTCCCCTGAGGGCTACAACCTTGTTCTGCAGGGAGACATCACCAAGTTCATCAAGATGAGTCCCACCGAGAGGAGGATGCTCATAGACGAAATTTCTGGCATAGCGGAGTACGATGCCAAGAAGGAGAAGGCCCTGAAGGAGCTCAAGCAGGCTGAGGAGAACCTCGCGAGGGTCGATCTGCTCATCCGCGAGGTCAAAACCCAGCTTGACAAGCTTGAGAAGGAGAGAAACGACGCGCTCCGCTACCTTGACCTCAAGGACCGCGTCGAGAGGGCGAAGGTCACGCTCCTCCTCGGAGAGATAAGAAAGCTCGAGTCCCTGATAGAGGAGAGCAACCTGCGCGACAAGGAGATAGAGGCGGAGATAGCCGCCATGGAGGCCCGCCTCACGGATATCGCCAGGGAGATCGTGGCAAGGGAGAAGGAGCTGAACACGATCGAAAGGGAGCTCGAGGAAAAAAGCGAGGACGGCATCCTTGAGGTAACAAGGAAGATAAGCGAGGTCAAGTCCAAGATAGAGATGGCCAGAAAGAACATCGAGCTGGCCAGGAAGGAAATCGAGGACGGCCAGCACCGCCTTGCCAAGGCAAAGGAGGAGCTCAAGAAGGTTTCCGAGGAAATAGAGAAGAGCAGAAATGCCATAAGCCGCTGGAACAAGAGACGCGAGAAGCTCAGGGTGGAAATAAAGGAGAAGGAAGTCATCAAGAACGAGCTGGTTGTTAAACTGGGCGAGATAGACAGGGACTTTGCCATCGCGAAGCAGGACTTTGACCGCGTGGTCGAGGAGCTGGAGGAGGCCAAAAAGGAGCTCTACATGAAGGAGAGCGATATCAAGAAGTTCGAGGAGGAAATAGAGCGCGCAAAGGGCAGGATAGCCCAGAACAACGCAAAGAAAGTTGCGCTCAAGTCCAAGATCAGTGCGGCCAAAAGCGCCCTCGAGACCAAACGCTCGGAGCTTGGAGAGGTAGAGGGCAGGATGGGCAGGGCCGAGGCGAGGCTGAAGAAGGCCGAGAAGGAGCTGGAGGAGAAGAGCAGAAAGCTCAAGAAGATCGAGGGTGAACTCTCGAAAGCTAGGGAGGAGCTTATCAAAGCCGAGGCGCAGCGCGAGGTCCGCGGGAACCGTGCTATAGAATTCCTCAAGGCTCAGAACATCCCGGGCCTCTACGGCTCCCTCGGTGAGCTGATCACCGTTCGTGATGAGAGCTACGCCCTGGCCGTCGAGGTCGCCCTCGGTGGAAGCTACGACCACGTGGTCGTGGAGGACGACCGCGTTGCCGAGAAAGCCATAAGGCTGCTCAAGGAGAAGAAGCTCGGCAGGCTGACTTTTCTCCCTCTCAACAAGATAAAGCCGCGCTCCATGAAGGGGGAGCCCGCCCTCGGGGTTCCGGCCCTGGACGTCGTTCAGTACGACCCGCGCTTCAGAAACGCGGTGGCCCATGCCCTCGGAGACACGCTGATAGTGAACGACATGGACGAGGCCAGGGCCGTCGGCATAGGGAAGGTCCGCATGGTGACCCTCGGAGGGGAACTCCTCGAGCGGAGCGGGGCGATAACCGGTGGTCACTACAGACCTCGGGGCAAGCTCGGGGTCAACGTGGATGAGATACGGAAGCGCGTTGAGAAGCTGGAGCGCGAGAAAGAGGCTCTGGAATCGGCCGTTAACGCCCTCAGGGTTGAGGTCAAGGGTCTTCAGAACGAGCTCTTTGAACTCCGCATGAAGAGGAGTGAGCTGAGCAAGGATCTCCAGGTGACCCAGCGTGAGATGGATCGCCTCCTTGCGGAGGACAGGGCCCTCGGGGGGGAAATCAGAGAGAACGAGGCCCTCATAGAGGCCCTAGAAAAGAGGATCCACGATACCCGGGGCGAGATGGCAAAGCTCCGCGGCAGGATTGAGCGGCTGGAGAAGAAGAGGACGAAGCTGAAGAAGGCCCTGGAGAACCCGGAGGCCAGGGAACTGAACCAGAAGATCAGGGAGGTCGAGGCCGAGATAAGCAAGCTCCGCGAGGAGCTCGGCAAGGTCGAGAGCAAACTGGAGGGCCTCGACGTCAGAATAAACGAGGAATTGCTTCCGAGGAGGGCGGATCTGGAGGAGGAGATAGAGGGCCTGATCAACAGGATAAACGCTCTCAAGGCCAACATCGAGGAGAATGAGAGGGCCATAAGCGACTTTGAGGCCGAGCTGGAGGAGCTCAAGAAGGCGGAGGAGAACGTCAAGGATGAGCTCAAGGAGCTCCGTGAGAGACGCGAGAGGCTCAAGAACGAGATCATCGATCTACGCGCCGAGAAGGACGAGCTGAGCTCCAAGCTTCAGGAGCTCCGCATAGAGGCCAACACGCTCAAGATAAAGCTGGCCCAGTACGAGGCAACCCTCGGGGAGAAGAGGGATGAGCTGAGGCACTACGACTCCAGGCTCATCAAGAGCATCAAGGAGGTTCCTCTGGAGCTCGACGCCCTGAGCGAGCAGATAGAGAAAATGGAGGAGGAGATACGCGCCCTCGAACCGGTCAACATGAAGGCCATTGAGGACTTCGAGGTCGTGGAAAGGCGCTACCTCGAGCTGAAGAGCAAGCGCGAGCAGGTCATTGCCGAGAAGGAGAGCATAGAGGAGTTCATCGAGGAGATAGAGGGGCAGAAGAAACAGGTCTTCCTCCAGACCCTTGGAGAAATAGCCAAGAACTTCTCAGAGCTCTTCGCCAAGCTCTCCCCGGGAGGAAGCGCCAGGCTTATCCTTGAGAACGAGGACGACCCCTTCGCGGGGGGCCTTGAAATCGAGGCCAAGCCTGCCGGAAAGGACGTTAAGCGCATAGAGGCCATGAGTGGTGGAGAGAAGGCTTTAACTGCTCTGGCATTCGTGTTCGCCATCCAGCGCTACAAACCGGCGCCGTTCTATCTCTTCGATGAAATCGATGCCCACCTGGACGATGCCAACGTCAAGCGCGTTGCCGACCTCATCAAGGAGGCCTCCCAAAACAGCCAGTTCATAGTCGTTACCCTGAGGGACGTCATGATGGCCAACGCGGACAAGATAATAGGCGTCAGCATGAGAAAGGGCGTCTCGCGCGTCGTTGCCCTCAGCCTCGAGAAGGCCATGAAGATACTGGAGGAGGCAAGGAAGAGGAGTGAGGCCGAGCACGCGGAGATGTTCGGCCATCTGAGCGGGTGATAACCATGGAATCGCGCCGTGAGGAGGAGATAACGCCCGTTGACATTCTCCTCCAGCTCGTCACCATGGGGAAGGTTGACCCCTGGAACATCGACATCGTCGACCTTACCGAGAAGTACATCGAGAGACTCAGGGAGATGAAGGAGCTCGACCTCCGCGTCTCCGCCAGGGCCATCCTCGCCGCATCCATACTCGTCAGGATGAAGAGCGAGGCCCTGCTCTACGGCGACGAGGAGGAAGAGGAGGAGCACAAGGAGAAGCTCCACGTTGATGTCGAGCCGCTGGCCCCTCCCCTCCGCAGGGTGGAGCGCTACTACACCTTCGACGACCTCCTGGATGCCCTCATGGACGCCCTCGAGGAGGCAGAGAAGAGAAAGCCGCGGAAGAAAAAGAAGGTCGAGATAGAGGAGGAGGTCTTCGTCGTCGATGACTTCCGCGTTGACATCGAGAAGCACGTCTATCGGCTCCACGAGATAGTGGTTGAGATGTACAGGGAGAGCAGAGAACCAATAAAGTTCTGGGATCTGATCTTCGACCCGACGCCGAAGATAGTAGCCAGAACCTTCCTCTACCTCCTGTTTCTCTCCAACATGGGGAAGGTGGACCTCATTCAGGAGGAGCCCTTCGGGGAGATATTCGTCGTGCCCGTGGGGGAGAGCGCCTAGTCCGCGCATTCCCTCTCGCTTTTCTTCGCCGGCCGCAGGGTTATCGCAAGCAGCGGCGGGGCGCTGCCTATGTAAAGGCTCCTCTTCTCCCTGTTGATATAGAAGCAGTACTCGCCGTCCGGGACGGACTCGAGAAACTTTCGGGGGATGGTTTCTCTGGCGGTTCTCCCGTCGAGAAAAACGCACTCATAGGCTCTAGAGATGCCCCCAACGCGCTCTTTTATTTCCTCAAGTGGAAGTCTCTCGCAGTCGAGCCTGGAGCAGACCAGACTCTTTCTCCCGTCCGTGAAGATTACGATCCTCTCGTTTACATCGATCCTCCTCGAGCGGTCCAGGAAGGCCCACAGCTGGGGGTAGAATCTCTCGGGGTTCCTGTTCTTTGCCAGCCTCTTGATCAGCCTTTCCCTTGCGTGTCTCGTGAGGAGCATGGTGATCGATGGGGCGAACCGCTTAAATCCTTTGCCTGTTCCCAGTGTATGTACCTATGTTTGTACACATGTAGGTTCTGACTACGGAGTAAAGTATTTAAAGGGAATGACGTAGATAACAGTGTGGTGAAGGGGATGCGAGGCAAAGTGTACGCAGGATTTTTTGTGGCGTTTTCGGTTCTTGATATGCTTACAACCTGGTTTGGCGTGAGTAGAGGGTTCTCCGAGGCAAATCCTGTCATAGCCCAGAGGATCTCAGACCCCGCCCTTTTCTTCGGAAGCTTCGCCCTCTTCACGGCCCTGGGTGTTGCCCTGATCATTGCATCCTCTGCCTTAACAGGCATCTCCAGTGTTTTCGGATACTTCCCCGCGGTCTTTGTGCTTCTTAAAGCCGCTCCCGCGGTCAACAACCTCTACCTGCTATTCGGCTTTGGATTCCTGATACCTTTCGTTCCAGTGCTTCTTCTCGCGGCAATGCTCATTGTTAGGTCCGAAAAGCCCGCATCCACCAGGGACGTCAGGAAAGCTTTTATTCGCTCCCTCCAAGCTTAAACTATGTACCTTCGCCGAGACCTCATCGAGCCCCGCGTTTACCAGGAGGTAATCTACGCCCGCTGTAAAGAGACCAGCTGCCTCGTCGTTCTCCCGACGGGGCTGGGAAAGACGCTGATAGCGATGCTCATAGCCGATTACCGGCTCTCCAGGTACGGCGGTAAGGTCCTCATGCTCGCGCCAACCAAACCCCTGGCCATCCAGCACGCCGAGAGCTTTAGGCGCCTCTTCAATCTCCCCCAGGAAAGAATAAACGTCCTCACCGGAGAACTCTCCCCCGAAAAGCGCAGACGGGTGTGGGAGGAGAGCGTGATCATCACCGCCACCCCCCAGACCGTCGAGAACGACATCCTCACGGGCAGGATTTCGCTGGAGGACGTTTCCCTTCTGGTAATCGACGAGGCCCACAGGGCCGTTGGCGGTTACTCGTACGTTTTCATCGCCAGGGAGTACCTCAAAACCGCCAGGCACCCGCTGGTTCTCGGCTTGACCGCATCCCCAGGGAGCGACGCCGATAAGATTCGCGAGATAGTGGAAAACCTCGGCATCGAACACGTCGAGGTGAGAACCGAGGCTTCCCCCGACGTTAAACCCTACGTCCAAAGCATCGCCTTTGAGTGGGTGAAGGTCGAGCTGCCTGAGATATACAAGGAGGTTAGAAAACTCCTCCGCGAGATGCTGAAGGAGAGTCTCAAGCCCCTCGCCCAGTTCAAGCTCATCTCGACTTATTCGCCCGACATCTCAAAGAGGGAAGTGCTTCAAGCGGGGTCAAAGATCAACCAGGAGGTCGCGAGGGGCAACTATGAGATCGGCCGCCTCAGACTCCACCAGGCCAAGGCCGTCAAGCTCCAGCACGCGATCGAGCTCCTCGAGACTCAGGGGCTGACCGCCCTGCGCACATACCTCAGGAAGCTTCGGGAGGATAAGCGGACGAAGTCGAGCAAGCAGCTCATGGAAGACCCGCGCATGAGAAAGGTGGTTTACCTCCTTGTTCAGGCAAAGGAGAGCGGGGTGGACCATCCGAAGATGGAGCGGCTGAAGGAGCTCGTCAAAAGGCAGCTCGAAAGAAAGCCGGACTCCAAGGTAATTGTCTTCACCAACTACCGAGACACAGGGAGGAGAATAGTGGAGGAACTGGAGGCGATGGGGATCGCGGCCGAGAGGTTCATCGGCCAGGCGAGCAGGGGGAAGGACAAAGGGATGAGCCAGAAGAAGCAGAAGGAAGTCCTCGACCGCTTCTCCCGCGCTGAGTTCAACGTCCTCGTCGCTACAAGCGTTGGCGAGGAAGGACTGGACGTTCCCGAGGTGGACCTGGTCGTCTTCTACGAGCCGGTGCCTTCGGCCATAAGGAGCATCCAGAGGCGCGGCAGGACCGGCAGGCATAGACCGGGGAAGGTTGTAATCCTGATGGCCCGAGGGACGAGGGACGAGGCCTACTACTGGGCCTCAAAGCGGAAGGAGAAGGGCATGTTCGACGCGATAAAGAAAATCGCAAGGGAGCTTGAAAGGGAGAAACCGAGGAGGGCTGAAATAAGGGAGAAAGTTCCGGAGCGTGCCGGGATGAGCAGGGGGAAGGTAACCTCCCTTGATGCGTTTCTGAAGCCGAAGGGGGTCCAGAAAACCGAGGAGAAATCCGGGGCTTCTGAAAAGCCTCCGAAGAACCCCGTTTTCGTAAAGAAACAGAAGGGTATAGTGATCTACGCCGACAGCCGCGAGCTGAGGAGCGGGGTGCCGAAGCACCTCCGCGAGCTTGGCGCCGAGGTTGAGGTCAGGACGCTCGACGTTGCCGACTACGTGGTGAGTGAGGACGTCGGCATAGAGCGCAAGAGCGCCAACGACTTCATCCAGTCGATAATCGATGGGAGGCTCTTTGACCAGGTGGAGAGGCTGAAGAGGGCCTACGAGAAGCCCGTCATAATCATCGAGGGCGAGCTATACGGCATAAGGAACGTCCATCCCAACGCAATCAGGGGCGCGATAGCGGCGGTGACCCTCGACTGGGGCGTGCCGATACTCTTCTCCTCCGGCAAGGAAGAGACCGCCCAGTTCATCTATCTAATGGCAAAGCGCGAGCAGGAGGAGCGGAAGAAGGAAGTCCGCCTCAGGAGCGAGAAGAAGGCCCTAACCCTGGCGGAGAGGCAGCGCCTGATAGTCGAGGGCCTGCCCAACGTCTCGGCAACACTCGCCAAGCGCCTCCTCACGCACTTCGGCAACGTTGAACGCGTTTTCACTGCAACGGAGGAGGAGCTGAAGGAGGTCGAGGGAATAGGTCCGAAGAAGGCGAGGGAGATAAGGAAGGTGATAACCGCGCCCTACGTAGGGGAGGATAAAATTTAAGTTCCCGTCGGAATTACAAGATAGTGCCCCCGGAAACCGCGGGGAGGGAGCGTCTTGGCGAGCCGTGACCTCCCTTCGCTCCCCGGGGGCACAACCGCTACTCCTCCTCTTCCACTTCCTCGCCGGCGAGCTTCCTCAGCTTGTCGAGGTCGGAGCCAACCGCTATGAGAACGTCGCCCTCCTTAATAACGTCGTTCCTTCCGGGGTTGTAGATGTACCGGCTCCCGCGCTTTATGGCGAGTATCCTCGTGCCTATCTTGCTCGGAAGCTTGAGCTGGGCGAGGGTCTTCCCTATTAGGATCGAACCCGGGTGAACGGTCACCCTTCCAAGCTCTTCCTCGGTGTCCTCCATGATCCTCCTGATTATCGGGTGCGGCTCGACGTCGCGGAGGACCAAATCCGAAATCTTGTAGGCGGCGTCGCTTATCTGTTCGTTTATCTCCGCCATGTCGATGACGCTGAGGAGCCTCAGGGGATCTTCTTCCTTCTTGGCGAGCAGAAGGGCGAGCTTCTTGACCTTGAGCGTCAGCTCGTCCATCCTCTCCTCGAGGATGTAGACCTCCTCCGCTATGTCCTCGCTGTTGTACATGACGGAGGAGAACGCCAGGTCAACCATCAGGGACGAGAGGTCCTTCATCTCCACGAGGCAGTTTCTGATCTCCTCAAGCTCACTCATTGGACATCACCTTGATGTTGCCCCGGGCTATCTCCTTGAGGTAGTCCACCGAGGTGTTCGTCCCGCGCCCGATGAGAATGTCGCCGGGGAATATCTTGAAGTCCCCGTCGGGGTCGAAAATCCAGCGTTTGCCCCTCCTCACCGCCACTATCCAGACGCCGGTGTTGGCCGCGAGGTCCAGCTCCTCCAGCGTTTTTCCGACGAGTATAGACTCGGCCGAGACAAAAATCTTGCCGATTATCTCCTCGCTGCCGAGGATCGCCTCGGTTATGACGGGGTGGAGCTCGACGCCGTCGATGACCATTTTCGCGAGGTCCGCCGCCGCGTTGGACATGTCGTCTATGGCGTGCGCCATGTGGAGGATGGACGTTATCTGCTCCGCCTCCTTCGGCCTCCGCGCGGCAAGAACCGCATGGACCATGAGGTGATAGTTGAGCAAATCGAGGTACTCCTCGAGTTCGAGTACCTCCTCGGCCATCTCCTCCTCGTTGAAGAGTATGGAGGAGTAGGCCAGGTCAACCATCAGCTCGGCGGTGTTCTTCATCTCGACGAATATGTCCTTGACGTTTTTAGGAACCTCGATTTCGTCCCACTCTTCCACCCGGCTCTCACCGATGTGGGGAAAGGGGAGAAATCTTATTTAGTTTTCGCCTTCGAAAAGTTTAATACCCGCGAAGGTCAACGTTTACGGGGTGAGAGCGATGGAGAGTGATGGCAGTGATCGGCGGAGAGGTCAGGGAGGAGCTGAAGGGAAAGATCAAGGAAGCCTACAGGGTTACGCTGCCGTCCCTGTTCACCTCCCAGATATTCGGCCTATTCGGCGGCACGTTTCTGGGTAAGTACTTCGAGACCATAAGGACCCAGTTCCCGGGCCTCTTGGTGGTTCTGCCGGGCATAATGGGCCTCCGCGGGAACGTTTTCGGCTCGATGGCATCGCGCTTCTCCACGATGCTCTACCTCGGTGACCTCGAACCCTCCATGAGGGATAAGAAGGTTCTCAAGGAGATAGTCCTGAGAATGCTCATCTCGCTTATCCCGATAGTCCTGCTGTGGGTTATAGGCGTTGCCACGGGGGTAAAGAAGAACGCCTTCGACGTCCTTCTCATAGTCGTTACCTCGACGATACTCGTGTCCTTCATCCTCGGCTACTTCACCTCATTCGTCACGATATTCTCCTTCAGGCGCGGCACAGACCCGGACAGCGTTGCGGCCCCGCTGGTCGCTTCAATGGGCGATTTCCTGACGGTTCCCTCGCTGGTGCTGTTCATCCTTCTCATAGAGTGCTCACCGAAGGGATTCAGGGTCTTCAACTACGCGGTGCTGGCTCTATTTGCGGTCGTGGCTGCAATAAGCCGGGTCAGGAAGGCGGAGTTCGTTGAGCTCAAGCAGGTCTTCATGACGATAACCGGGCTGGCACTCCTCTCGACGGTATCGGGTTCAATACTCGCCAGGTTCAGCGAGATAATCCAGGCGTCGGTTATACTGAGCTTCATATACCCAGCGATACTTAGTTCATTTGGTAACTACGGCTCCATAATAGCCGCGAAAACCTCGACAAAGCTCCACCTCGGTGAGATAGAGAGCTTCATCTGCTGGAAGCCCCTCACAGACATCCTGGCGCTCTTCACGACGGCGCCTGTCATCGGAACAACGAAGCTCCTCATAGGCATCGCTCTGGTGAAGCTGACGACCGGGATGGCGGTTCCGAGCTCCGCCTGGATCATATTTCTCACGTACCCCTTCATGGCCCTGTTCATCATGCTCTACTCGTACACGGTCTCGTACTTCCTCTTTCAAAAGAACATAGACCCCGACCACGTGGCAATACCGCTCATCTCGAACAACAGCGATATATTCGGCACGATCTACGTCGTGCTCATGGCTAAGCTGATGGTGGGTGGTTGAATGATAGGTCTCTCCATGACGGCCTATCCCGGAAGGGACCTTCTTGAATTTGAGGGATGGGTGGGTAGGGCGAAAAAGCTGGGCTTTGATTTCGTTGAGATTCTGAGCGAATGGCCCCACTACCTGACGAGGGACAACTACCGCCTCTTCGAGGAGGTTCTTGACGGCTGGAGCATGAAGAGAACCGTTCATGCGCCGTTCAGCGACGTCAACATAGGCTCTTTCAACGACAGGCTGAGGAGAACATCGCTGGAGGTAATCCACGAGGCCATCGAACTGGCGGCCGAGCTCGACGCCCTCTCCGTCACGATACACCCAGGCCACTGCTCTCCGGTCAGCGTGAAGAACCGGAGGAAGTACCTGGAGATACACCGGGAATCCCTGAGGAAAATCGCCGAATGGGGATTCGAGTACGGAGTCAGGGTCGGCGTCGAGAACATGCCGCGCTTCGTAATCCTCGATGCCCAGACGTGCGAGAGGCTGTGGGAGATACTCGGTGACGTCGAGATAGGGGTGACCTTCGACGTTGGACACCTAAACACTACAACTGGAAAGTTCGAGCGCTTCCTGGAGGTTCTCGGGGACAGAATAGTTCACGTTCACCTCCACGACAACCGCGGCGAGAGGGACGAGCACCTGGCCCTGGGCGATGGCATCGTCCCGTGGGTCAGAGTGCTTCCAAAGCTCCCGAGGGTGACGTGGGCCCTTGAAGTCGGCGACATCGAATCTGCCAGGAGAAGCCTCGAATTTTTGAGAAATCTGCATTGATGGACGTTTCAGTTCATTGGCGTCCTATTTTTACAAAACGCAACTCTTTTATACATTTAAACTGAAGTTCTTGCGAGAAGCAGTTTCTGGCGGAGGGATACCAATGGTGGAAAAGATAGTTGAGGAAATGAGGCCCTTCTTCGACCCGAAGGCGGTCGCTATCATCGGTGCAACCAACAAGAAGGGTAAAGTTGGAAACGTCATCTTTGAGAACTTCAAGATGAACAAGGAGCGCGGGGTCTTCAAGGGCAACATATACCCGGTGAACCCCAAGCTCGACGAGATAGAGGGCTACAAAGTCTACAAGAGCGTCGAAGAGCTTCCGGAGGACACTGACCTGGCAGTCATCTCGATTCCCGCCCCGTTCGTCCCGGACACCATGAGGCAGGTAGCGAAGAAGGGAATAAAGTCCGCCATCATCATCACCGGCGGCTTCGGTGAGCTCGGTGAGGAAGGAAAGAAGCTGGAGCGCGAGATTCTTGAGATAGCCAGGGAGAACGGAATAAGGATTATCGGCCCGAACTGTGTCGGCGTCTACGTTCCGGACACCGGCGTTGACACCGTTTTCCTGCCGGAGAGCAAGATGGACAGGCCGAAGAGCGGCCCGATAGCCTTCGTCAGCCAGAGCGGTGCCTTCGCGGCTGCGATGCTCGACTGGGCCGCGATGGCGGGGATAGGAATCGGCAAGATGGTTAGCTACGGCAACAAGCTCGACGTTGACGACGCCGACCTTATGGACTACTTCATCCACGATGAGGGTATAAACGTCGTCACCTTCTACATCGAGGGCGTCAAGGAGGGCAGGAAGTTCATAGAGGCCGCCAAGAGGATAACCCAGGTCAAGCCGGTCATAGCCCTCAAGAGCGGAAGGACCGAGTACGGTGCCAAGGCCGCCTCTTCCCACACCGGTTCACTCGCCGGTGCCGACACGATTTACGATGCCGTCTTCAAGCAGACCGGTGTCATCCGCGCCGAGGACTTCGAGCACATGTTCGACCTCGCGAAGGCCTTCGCTGCGCTCAAGGACAAGCTTCCGAAGGGGGCCAGGATAGGAATAATCACCGACGGCGGTGGAGCGGGAGTCATGGCCAGCGATGCCGTTGCCAAGTTCGGCCTCAAGATGGCCGACCTCAGCGAGGAGACCCTCAAGTACCTGAAGGAGAACTTCCCGCCGCACGCCGTTCCGGGCAACCCCACAGACGTCGTCGGTGACACCGACGCCGAGAGGTACAGAATCGCCATCGAGGGCTTCGTGAACGACCCCAACGTTGACGCTATCCTCGTCATAGTCCTCTTCCAGGTCCCGCTCCTCGAGGAGGAGAAGATAATCGACATCCTAGCCGAGTACCAGAAGAAGAGCGACAAGCCGATCGTTGCGGTGGCGATGGGCGGTAAGAAGACCGACCACTACGCCAGAATCCTCGAGGACAAGGGAGTTCCCGTTTACCCGACCCCCGAGAGGGGTGTCCGCGCCCTGGCGGGCCTTGTTAAGTACGCCGAATACCTCAGGAGGGGGGCCTGACCCCCCAATTTTTGGTGGTGGTATCATGAAGGAGGAAGCCCTTAAAGTTATTGAAGAGGTTTTGAAGTCCGGAAGGACTTCGCTCGTTGAGTACGAGGCAAAGCAGGTTCTCAAAGCCTACGGCCTCCCGGTTCCAGAGGAAAAGCTCGCCAAGACCCTGGACGAGGCACTCAAGTACGCCGAGGAAATCGGCTATCCCGTTGCCATGAAGCTGATGTCCCCGCAGATTCTCCACAAGAGCGACGCTAAGGTCGTCCTTCTCAACATCAAGACTCCAGAGGAGCTGAAGGAGAAGTGGGAGCTCATCCACGAGAACGCGCGCAAATACCGCCCGGACGCTGAAATTCTGGGTGTTCTCGTGGCCCCGATGCTCAAGGTCGGGAGGGAGATCATCATAGGCGTCACCGAAGACCCGCAGTTCGGCCACGCCCTCATGTTCGGTCTCGGTGGAATCTTCGTCGAGGTTCTCAAGGACGTCACCTTCCGCATAGTGCCCATAACCGAGCGCGATGCCAGGAAGATGATAAGGGACATAAAGAGCTACCCGATTCTCGCAGGGGCCCGCGGCGAGGAGCCGGCGGACATAGACGCAATAGTCAACCTCCTCCTCAAGGTCAGCGAGCTCGTCAACGACCTCGACGACTACATCAAGGAGATGGACCTCAACCCCGTCTTCGTCTACGAGAAGGGCAAGGGTGCCGTCGTCGTTGACGCCAGGATAATCCTGAAGGGCTGATTTCCCTTTTTCTCCCACCATTTTCAACGGTTGATTCCCCGCGAGAAACCTCTGTTGGCCCGCAGGAGAAAAACCGCCAATGCCCCCAATCCAAACACCCCCACGAAGAGAAATCCTGTTCTAAACCCGAGAAATCCTATCAAAACCGGCCCCAGCGCCTGGCCGATGTCCTTTACGCTCTCTAAAAAGCCTAATGCCGTTCCACGGAGCTTCGAGACTTCCGTGGCCAGGGGCTTCGTTGAGGCCTCGCTTATCGAGGCGCCCACCGAGAAGACCACCGCACCCAGAACCACCAGAGGAAGGGAATCCGAGAGGGCAAGCATGAACATCGCCAGGCCCACCATGGTCATGCCCGCCACTATTGGCTTCGTCCTGCCAATCCTATCGCTGAGATAGCCCGCGTAGGGTTTAACGACCGCCATTATGGCGATTTCCACCGTCAGTATCAGTCCGGAGAGCCAGGCCTTGTCCTGGAGGTAGTAGAAGAGGGGCAGGAAGGTTTCTATGCCCTGATAAGCCATGTACACGGCCGCGTCCAGGAGGCCGATTAGGAGGAGCTCCCCGCTGAACGTGAACTCAAACCTCTTGAGCTCGCCCCCTGTCTCGGGGAACCTGAAGGTGAGGGCAAAAACCACCAGCCCCGTCAGTGAGCAGAGGACGAAGACCAAGGAAAAGCCAAGGAAGTATATGATGCTTCCCGCGAGGACGGGGGCAAGGGCGCGGCCGACGAGGGTTGACGAGCTCAGGAAACCCATGAAGGTGCCCTTCCCCTCCGGATAGAGGTCGCTGACCAGGGCGAAGGACACTGGAACGAAAATGGCCGTCGCAACGCCGTAGTAAACCCTGACAAGGGCGAGGGTCAAAGCGTCGCCCGCGAGAAAGTACATCAGCGGGGCGCTGAGAAAAACGAAGCCGCTCATCTTGAGGAGCCTCTTCCGTCCGTAAACGTCGCTGAGAAGGCCCGACGCGAAGTTTACGAAGATGCCCGTCACCGTCGAGGCGGCAGCCACGAGGCCGATTTCTCCCTTTCCGAGCCCGATGCTCTGGGCGTAGAGGGGAAGCGTGGGGGACTTGCTCATTGTGGAACCTAGGATCGCGAAGAATCCCGCGATAAGGATGAGATAGAGGGCCTTGGAGTCGGTTCTCACTCCCCGCATCCCCAGTCGTTGACCCTTAAGCGGGAAAGCAACACTCTTTTAAAGCCTAAGAGTCATACCATACTTTGAGATGAAGCGCTCAGTAACCATCAAACTCCAGCCAAGCAAAACCCAAGAGAAAATCCTCTTCGAATTAGCTCACGCTTCAGCGGTAATCTGGAACAAGCTGAACTATCAGAGGCTCAAACAATTCAAGGACTTCGGGAAAATCGACTTTAATGGAACGGAGAAGGAAGCTTACCACGAGTTCAAAAACTGGATTGGCGGCTCAACAGTCCAGCAATTAGCCAGGAAGAACGCTGAAAGCTGGAGGAGTTTCTTCGCACTCAACAGAAAGAAAAAGAGTGGAGAATTGCCAGAGTGGTTCAGGCCGAAACCTCCGGGATTCGTCGGGAAAGAGAACGGAAAGAAACTGTTCATTATCCCACTCCGAAACGACCAGTATCGGATTAACGGGAACGTTATCGAACTGCGAAGACTTGGAAAGTTTGGAAGATTGAGGATTCAATTCAAGGGGAGGGTTCACCTTAAGGGCAAGCAGGGGCGCTTGGAGATAACTTACGACGAGGTAAAGCGCAAATGGTATGCGAAAATCAACCTCACCGTCGAGGAGAAACTAATTGGAAACGAGTGGATTAAACTTCCAAGAACTCCAATGGGGAACCTCTCTGCTGGCATTGATTTGGGAGTGAACAACTTAATGGCCGTTTACGTCGAGAACGGTGAGAGTTTCTTAGTTAATGGGAGACCCTTAAAGAGTATCGCCTTCCACTGGCGGAAGAGGATTGCGGATTATCAGTCCAAACTCAACAAAAGCGGAGCCAAAACGAGCAGGAAACTCAAAAGAATGCACGGGAAGGCGAGACTTCAGGGGAGGCATTACATTAACACGGCAGTGAGGCAGACGGTGGAAAAGCTTTACCGTCTCGGGGTTTCGAGGATTGTTGTTGGTTATCCAAAGGGAATCGCAAGGAACTCTGATAAGGGCAGAAGGCAGAATTTTCTCCTCTCCCACGTCTGGCGGTTCAACACGGTGATTCAAAGGCTCAAGGAAGTTGCGGAAGAGTATGGTATTCTCGTTGAGGTTGTTGGTGAGGCTTTCACTTCCCAGCTTTGCCCTCTCTGCGGCCAACGCCACGCTGATGGGAGGATTTTTAGGGGTTTGTTTAAGTGCCGTGGAGAGGGCGTTGTAATGAACGCTGACTTAGTTGGAGCGTTTAATATCTTAAAGAGGGTGGTGAGAACGATAACCCCGAGCCGTCCAGCCCTGGCTGGAGGTAGGGGTAATTGGGGCAAG
Source organism: Thermococcus celericrescens (assembly GCF_001484195.1). Lineage (NCBI taxonomy): Archaea > Methanobacteriati > Methanobacteriota > Thermococci > Thermococcales > Thermococcaceae > Thermococcus > Thermococcus celericrescens. Next base: position 24,381 of record NZ_LLYW01000023.1, on the reverse strand, counting down.
GCCGTCCCGGAGGGGTTCTCCGAACCCTCTTCAAAGAGGGTGGTGATGAGAACCCCTCAAACTTCCCCGCCTTTGGGTTAGGGGTTTCCTCGGCGGAAACCCCGTCCTTTAAGGCTGGGAGGAGGTCATGAGAGACAACTCACTCATTCCCCCGCGCCGGCTTCAGGCTTCTCCCCATCCTCTTCCAGGGTCACCTCTTTGATGTAGCCCAGGATGTCGTGGAGTATGAAGAAGCTTATCGCGGCATCGATCGCTGAAAAGAGGTTGCCGGCGATAAGGAACAGCAGGGCGAAGAAAAACTCGATGGCCGAGTAGATGAGCGCCACCTTTACCGCGGTTCTGTTCTCCGCTCCCACACCGTATGCAAGGACCAAGCTCAGGAGGGCAAAGGCCAGGTAAACCAGGGACCCCCAAGAATAGGCGTAATACAGTAGTAGTACTCCATTGATTGAAAGAAGGAGAGTGGCAAGGGCAAGTCGCTTCATGTCATCCCCAGATAGCTCTCAAATACCTCGACGTATTTAAACCCATCGTCGGGGAATATGAGAACGTACGTCCCCTCGCCTAGCTCTCCGACGACTTTCTCATAACCCTTAACAACGGCACCGGAGCTGAGGCCTATGAGAAGGCCGTCGCTTCTGGCAACGCGGATGGCTCCTTCGATGGCCTCTTTTCTCGTTATCTCCACGACTCTGTCTATCTCGACCTGGAAGTACCACTTGGGCCTTGTCTCAAGCCTCTTGATGCCGGGTATCTTCTCGCCCTTCGCCGGCACGACGCCGATAACCTGCGTGTCGTAGCGCTCCTTGAAGTAGCTCGCTATGCCAGCTATGTGTCCGGAAGTTCCGATGCCGGCTATTATGACGTCGGGCGTTTTCCCTATGCTCCTCAGCTGTTCCTCGATCTCCCTGGCGGTGAAGCGGTAGTGGGCGTCGAAGTTGTCGTCGTTCTCGAACTGGTTGAGGTTCGCGGCCCCTGCTTTCCTAGCCCCCCCTTTGACGAACTCGACCATCTCCGTGTTGATGGTCTCGAAGTCGGTGACAACGACCTCTGCCCCTAGAACCCTCAGGAGAACTTGAGTTGCTTTCGGTGTTGGTCTCGGGAGGTACGCCCTGAAGTCTATGCCGAGAACGTTGCTCAGGGCAGCGAGGGAGACGCTGGTGTTGCCGGAGCTTGCCTCAAAAAGGGCCGTGCCGTTGATGTCCCCGCGTTCAAGGGCCTTTAAAAGCATGTTAAAAGCCGTTCTGTCCTTTATGCTCCTGCTGAAGGGATTAAAGAACTCCAACTTGGCAAAATACATCCCCCCTCTCAAAGGAAAGCCTGACCAGGGGGGTGGGTTTGTACTTCTCGTATAGCTCCATCGTGCTGTTGAACACGTTCACCTGCAATCACCGGGAAGAACTTAGGGTGGCCATTTAAAAGCTTTCCGTAAACGAACAGTTATACACAGAAATGTGTAATCAGAGGGCACTTTCCTCCATGAGCCGTTCCTTTATCCTCTCGAACTCACCGAGCGAGCCCCTGACAACAGGATACCTCGGCACGAAGGGGCATGGCTCCTCAGGCTCGATGCTCACCTCGAACGTCCCTATCTCCCTGGCGATTCCAACTATCTCCTCCTTGTCCATCCCTATGAGCGGCCTCAGAATCGGCAGGTCGCTGGCGGAGCTTATTATCATGAGGTTGTCGAGGGTCTGACTTGCCACCTGGCCGAGGGAGTCCCCGGTTACTATGGCCTCCGCCCCGATTTCATGCCCGATCCGGCAGGCCTTCCTCAGCATCGTCCACTTGCAGAAGAGGCACGTCCACTTTCCCTTTCCAATCTCTGCCAGCTTCGAAAAAACCGGTGCCTGTTCCTCGTAGGCATCTACTATAACCGGCTCATTCAGCTTTCCGTACTTTCCGAGAACCTCGCAGAGCTCAAAAACCTTGGACTCCTTCGTACCGCTCTGTCTGAAGTGAACGGGGGTCACTTCAAAGCCCTTTCTAAGCATGAGGTAGATCGCCACCGGCGAGTCAATGCCCGAACTTAAGAGCGCCACTGCCTTCATGATTGAGGAAAGCGGGGAAGAATATATGAAGCTTTCCTCAACTCAGAGTTTGAAACCCTTGAGCTGGAGCAGGCCGATGTATGTGAACCACGCAAGTATCGTGGCGGCGCCAACCAGCTCTGGAATCGCGAGCCCCTTAAAGACCCCAGCCTTCACGAGGTAGATCATCAGGGCGAAGGTGAGAACCGCCAGAACGCTCCAGGCGTAGCCGGCCGAAAGTCCGTTTCTCCCGAGCTTCAGGCCGATGATCGCTATATCCGCCAGGGCCAGAACGTAGAAGAAGACCGCCGCCGGGGCGTGCGGCGCGTACTCCTCAGGAAAAACTCCAACGAGGAACAGGAAAACCATCGCGAGGGGCATCAGGTAGGCGAGACCACGCCTGAGGGCCCCGATGGCGGCTATGAAACCGAGAACCGCGAAGACCATCAGAAAGCCGTTGAAGTAGTAGTTAATCGGATTTTTTATCGACCCCATGTCGCTCAGGGCGTTTCCCTTGAAGGAGAACCATGGGTTCTGGCTCACAACGATGAGCAGTCCCACGATAAAGATAATGGGGAGGGAGAGGCTGATGTACGCGGACAGCTTGGCGAAGTCCATAGAACCACCTCAGCACTGCCTTTTCCGAGGTTCTTCTCCAAAAACAGCCCTGTAGAGTTTCCTGAACTCCTCCCAAGAGCCCCTTATAACCGGATGCTTTGGTATGAATGGAATCTCGTCCTCCGGCAGGGTTGAGAGCTCGAAGGTTCCTATCTCCTTCGCTATCCTGACGATTTCCTCCTTGTCGAGCCCCACGAGCGGACGGTATATCGGCAGGTCCGTCGCCTGGCTGACTATGTACATGTTCTCAAGGGTCTGCGAAGCGACCTGTCCAAGGGAATCACCCATGACGATGCCCTTCGCCCCGAACTCCCTCGCTATTCTATCCGCGTGCCTCACCATCATGTACTTGCAGAAGACGCAGGTGTACTTCTCCTTCTTCATCTCGCGCAGCTTCTCAAGGATTCTCTCGCGCTCTTTGGGCTTGACGACTATCAACTCACCCTTTCCGCCATAGCCGTACCGCCTAAGCTGGTTCCATATCCTCCTGACCTTGTCAAGGGTCTTCTCGCCCATGTAGATGTGAACCGGGATGACCTCGACACCGCGCTTCATCATGAGGAACGCCGCTACCGGGGAATCGATGCCCCCACTGAGGAGGGCAACGACCTTGCCCTGGGTGCCAATCGGCAGACCGCCCCAGGAGTAGATTTTATCAACGAAGACGTAGGCTTTACCCTCCATCAGCTCAACGCCGACCTCGATGTCGTAGTTGTGCAGGTCAACCTCGCTCTCCTCCTTCCCAAGGATGTACTCACCGACCTTGGCCTGAACCTCGGGGCTCTTGAGCGGAAACTCCTTCGTTATCCTCCTGGCGGTGACCTTGAAGCGGGGCCTTTCAAGGCCGAGCTCCCTCTTCTTCCTTCTGAAGAGCTTCAGGGCCGTCCGGTTAATCTTATCCAGCTCGGCGTCAATTTCCATCGCAGGGGAGAGCGACACTATGCCAAAGACTCGCCCAAGAACGTCAACGGCCTCCCTCGCCTTGTTCGTCTTCACGAGAACCCTCCCGTGCTTCGCCTCGACCTTTTTGAACTCAATCCCCTCGCTCACCAGTGCCTCGCGGATGTTGTTCATGAGTATGCTCTCGAACCATCTCCTGGTCTGCCGGGATTTGGTTCCTATCTCACCGTATCTGACGATCACCACGTTGAACATAGAATCACCCCACCGTACCCGGGAACTTGATGATTATCTCCACGTACTTCTGTATGCCCTCGTAGAGGAGCAGGGAAACTAGATATGAGGACAGCAGGATGAGCTCGTTCATCTCAAAGATGTGCGCCGCTATGGCCTTGGCCCCGGGCGTCGCATCGACTATCGTGCTCATGTACTTCCTCTTGAGGGAGTGGTTGACCAGGATGAACCCGATGAGCAGGGCGACGCCGATCAGGCCCCACGTCTGGCCCAGCGCAAGCATCAGGAAAAGCGTCGAGGCCACTATTATCCAGCCGCCTATGACCCCGAGCAGTATCACGAACTCTATCATCGTCCCACCGGAGGTTGGTAAGGTGGGGGGAATAAAAAGGTAACTCAGACGAACCTGAGCACCTCGTCAATGCTTTTTCTCCGTCTTCTAGGCCGTGTCTCCTCCCGCGGATAGCCGACCGGGATGACCCCAACGAGATAGTGGTTCCCGTCGAGGCCCGCAAGCTCCCTGACTTCCTCCTCTATGCCCTGAAAATTCGTAACGCCTATGTAGACCGTTCCGAGGCCGAGCTCAACGGCCTTGAGCATGAGGTTCTCTATCGCCATCGCCGCGCTTTCCACACTCCAGATGAACTCAGGCTCGTCGAACTCGCGCCCCTTGAGGAAGCGGACGCGCCTGTCAATGAAGACCGCCACGTAAACCGGTGCACGGTACATCCCGCTTTCGTACATGCGTTTCTTGAGCTTCTCTATCTTCTCATCGGGCAGGTTCACGGCGCGGTAGTATCTGATCATGCCCTCCGCTATGAGGTTGTAGAGCCTCTCCCTCGCGTTTTCACTCCTGAAAATCACGAACTTCCAGTTCTCCAGACCGCTCGCGGTCGGTGCCCTCACCGCGGCCTCCACAAGCGCTCTAACGTGCTCCTCAGGGACGTTCTTCTCCTCAAAATACCTCACGGAAGTCCTGTTCAATATCGCGTCGTCGAGCTCCACGCTATCACCCCCAGGGATTTCTCGCCGACCTTAATCAGCCTTTCCGAAACCAAAGGTTTAAGAGAACTCCGGAGTAATCTCAAAGAGGTGAAAGCATGTACGGCTGGAGAGGAAGGCTTGGTCTTATCGTCCCATCATCGAACATCACGATGGAGATGGAGCTTCACTCCGCGCTCCCGGAGGGTGTCTCCCTTCACACGGCGAGGGTTCCGCTTAAGAATGTCACGGAGGAAGAACTGGTCAAGATGAACGCCATGGCCGTTGAGAGCGCCAGGCTTCTGCGTGACGCGGGCGTTGAGCTTATCCTCTACGGCTGCACGAGCGGCTCCTTCATCGGGGGGAAGGACTACGAAAAGGAGATCGAGGCGAACGTCGAGGAGGAGGTAAACGTCCCCGTGGTCAGCACGAGTACGGCCGTTGTCGAGGCCCTCAGGATACTCGATGCCCAGGCGGTACTCGTGATAACCCCATACACGGACGAGATAAACGCGCGGGAGAGGGAGTTTCTCGAGGCCAATGACTTCGAGGTCCTTGACATCCGGGGGCTGGGAATAGAGGACAATACCCAGATTGGAAAGCTCGAACCCCACGAGGCCTACCGCCTCGCCAAGGCGAGCTTCATGGACGAGGCGGACGCGATCTTTATCAGCTGCACCAACCTCAGAACCTTCGAGATAATCGAAGTTCTCGAGGAGGACCTCGGCGTTCCGGTCGTTACGAGCAACCAGGCCTCGCTGTGGCTGGCCCTCCGCCAGATGGACGTTATGGAGCGGATCCCCGGATTGGGGAAGCTATTCATCGATTTCTGACCCTCTTCTTTCCACCCCTTCATTCCGAAATCCTTTTAAGAACTCCCCGCATTTCTTAGGTGTTAGTCACTGAGGGTGATACATATGGGGCTCCTGGACGAGGCAAGGAAGCTTTCGGTATACACGGCCTACAACACGAACGTCGATGCGATAACCTTTCTGAAAGGGGAGATAGTGCAGAGGCTCATAGACGAGTTTGGGGCCGAGGCGGTCAGGAAAAGGATGGACGACTATCCCAGAGAGATAAACGAGCCCTTGGACTTCGTTGCCAGGCTGGTACATGCCCTCAAGACCGGCAAGCCGATGGCAGTGCCCCTCGTCAACGAGGAGCTCCACACGTGGTTCGACTCCCACTTCAAATACGACGTTGAGAGGATGGGCGGCCAGGCCGGAATCATAGCCAACCTCCTGGCGAATCTGGATTTCAGGCGGGTGATGGTTTACACCCCCCACCTCGCGAGGAAGCAGGCCGAGATGTTCGTGGACAGGCCCAACCTCGCATACCCGGTCGTCGAGGATGGCAGGTTGACCTTCAAACACCCCCGCGAGGCCTACAGGGAGGGCGACCCGATAAAGGTGAACCGCATTTTTGAATTCCGCGCCGGGACGACTTTCAGACTCGGGGACGAGACTATACAGGTTCCCTTCTCTGGCAGGTTCATAGTCTCCGCCCGCTTCGAGAGCATAAGGATTTACACCGAGCCCGAGCTGAAGCGGTTCTTGCCAGAGATAGGCCTTCAGGTTGATGGGGCTATTCTGTCTGGCTACCAGGGAATAAAGCTCCGCTATTCGGACGGCAAGGATGCGAACCACTACCTCAGGGAGGCCAAAAAGGACATACTCCTGCTCAAGCGGGAGAGGGACGTTAAGGTTCACCTCGAGTTCGCCTCGATACAGAACCGCGAGCTCAGGAAGAAGGTTATCTACAACCTCTTCCCCCTCGTTGACAGCGTCGGCATGGACGAGGCCGAGATAGCCCACGTCCTCAACGCCCTCGGCTACTCCAAGCTCTCCGACAGGATTTTTACCTACAACCGCATTGAGGACACGGTTCTCGGCGGAAAAATCCTCATAGATGAGATGAACCTAGAGGTGCTCCAGATACACACGATTTACTACATCATGTACATCACCCACGCGGACAACCCGCTGAGCGAGGACGAGCTGAGGAGCAGTCTTGAGCTCGCAACAACTCTGGCCGCTGCCCGCGCGTCCCTTGGGGAAATCCGCTCGCCCGAGGACTTCAAGGTGGGTACCAGCGTACCGTACAACGAGCGCGGAGAGTACGTCAAACTGCGCTTCGAGGAGGCGAAGAGGCGCCTGAGAACCAGGGAGTACAAGGTCGTCATAATCCCGACGAGGCTCGTCAAGAACCCGGTCTCAACGGTCGGCCTGGGCGACACCATCTCTGCGGGGGCCTTCACGTGCTACCTCGCGATGCTGAGGAAGAAGGGGGAGCTTTGAATATCCAATTTTTTTGTACAGCATAGCGTACCGTTTTCTACTCCATCAGCCCCTCTATCAGCCTCGCCTTCTCCTGCGCCTTCCTGAGATGTTCGACGGTAACCTTGGTGTAAATCTGCGTCGTCGAGAGGTTCGAGTGGCCGAGGAGCTCCTGAATGGCCCTTATGTCGACGCCGTTTTCGAGCATGTGAGTCGCGAAGCTGTGGCGGAGCTTGTGGGGCGTGACATCAACGCCGGCCCTGACGCCGTAGCGCTTCAGGAGATACCACACGGTTTTGGTGGAGAGCCTGTCCTTTTTCCTGCGCCTGTCCTCAACGATTAGGTACTCGCTGTCGTCGGAGCGCGTTTCAAGGTATGCCCGTATCTCCTTCGCAAGGAACTCCGGAATGGGTATGACGCGGTCCTTGGCACCCTTGCCGCCGCGAACCACAATGGTGGAGCGTTCCAGGTCAACGTCGCGCCTCTTGAGGTTACACAGCTCGCTGACGCGCAGACCGGCGCCGTAGAGGAGGAGAATTATGAGTCTATCGCGCTTTCTCGTCGGCGGAATGGCGGAGAGAAGCCTCTTAACTTCATCGCGCGTCAGAGCCTTTGGAAGACTCCTGGGGACCTTTGGGGGCTTGAGCTTCTCGGCCTCTTCGTCGTAGCCCTCGAAGCGGAAGTAGGAGCGCAGGGCCTGAACCACGAGGTTGAGGCTCCTGTTGGAGTAGCCTTCCTTTCTAAGCCTCGCAAGAAAACGGAGGGCGGAGCGGGCGTTTGGGGAGCCGCCCCACTCCAGATACCGGCGCACGTAGTAGGAGTACATCCTAATCGTGTTCGGACTCTTCCCCTCGAGGTCGAGGTATGTCTCGTACTCCTCCATCAGCTCGGGGACTTCCATCTCACAGCCCCTTCAGAAGCCCCTCAATGTCCTCGGGCTTTACTTCGGCGTTCTCAACGACCTCCGGCTCGCTTCGCTTGGGCTCGAGGGTTTTCGGTGGCTCTTCAACCGGTGGCTTGGGCGGCTTGGGAAGCTCCTCTTTTATACTCAGGCTTAGGTAGACCGTCTTCAGCAGTTCCTCCACGAGTTCCTTCTCTTCGGCGAAGATGTAGCCCTGTCCGACTATCACCTTACCCGCCAGGCCGAGCTTCTTCACGGCCAGGGCTATGACCCCCTCGTCCGGAACCGGCTCCGCAGGGAAGAGAGACTTCCAGGCATCATCTATTCTGCGGGGTCTGCTCTTTTTCTCCAGCAGTTCTCTCAATCCCTCGTTCTCGTTTCTAACCCTAACGTATTCGGCGTGAAGCTCCTCATACTTTTCCTGGAGCTCCCCATGCTCCTTTTCAAGGTTCTCGTATTCCTGAGCCAGCAGGTCGTACTGTCCCTTCACATCCAGCAGCTGTTTCCTCAGCTCCACGTATCCGGGGAGAAGCTGGAGGGTCTTCAACCCCGCCCGGACGAGGGTGTTCTTGAGCTCCTTCCTGACGAGCTCAACGTCAACGTGCTCAAGATCGTGGCCGAGGGGCAGCTTCATCCTCTCAACGTGTCCGACCATCTCGTTCAGCTCGCTGTAGAGCCTCTCCGCGAGGTCCCTTCCGACCCTGTCTGCGTCGGTTGCTATGATGAGCAGGTCGGCTCCGGCGGCGGCGCTCTTCGCTATCTCAACGTTGGTCGTCGGGATTATCGCGGAAATCGTGATGTTGTACTCGCTTCCCAAAGCCAAGCCCTGAAGGGCCTTACTTACAACCTCAACGTCGCTCGCACCTTCCACGAGGATTCTAACATCGACTATCGCCATTCCTACCACCTAACACTTCTTCCACTCCGGGTTTAAAACGCTTCCGTGCATATTGGTCGGGAGTACCCTTATAAGAAAAAGGCGCGTAGTGTGGTGGGGTGTATGGCCGTGCTCCTTAACACGGCCGCAGAGATCGTAATTTCCATCCTCTACATCATCTGGATATTTGCGGGAGTGGTCATATATCCGATTTTCCTGTACTACCTCACGCTCACCTTTACCGGGCTGAGGTACAACTCCAGGTTCATTCAGCCCCCAATTCCCCCTGACGACGAGCTACCCTTCGTCACGATAATGATACCCGCCAGAAACGAGGGAATGGTGATACGGGAGACCCTTCTGGCGATGGCAAACCTCGACTACCCCAAGGACAGGCTCGAGGTTCTCCTTCTGGACGATGGTTCAACGGATGACACCCTTGAGCGGGCCAGGGAAGTGGCCGCGGAGTACCCGTTCATAAAGGTGGTCAGCGTCGAAGGCGGCGGAAGGGGCAAGGGCTACGTCCTCAACTACGGACTAAAGCTCGCGAAGGGCGAAGTTATAGCTGTCTACGACGCGGACAATCGGCCGAAACCGGACGCGCTTAAGAGGCTCGTCTCGATGCTGGACGATGAAACCCCTGCGGTTACGGGGAAGGTCAGGACGCTCAACTGGGGAAAGAACGTCCTCACGAGGTTCATCTGTATGGAGTACCTCTACTTCCAGCTGGCAGGGCAGAGTGGAAAGAGCAGGCTGTACAAAACCGCAGTTCTCCCAGGTACGAACTTCATAATCAAAAAGTCCTTCCTCGGGGAACTTGGCGGTTGGGACGAGAGGGCCATGGCTGAGGATCTAGAGCTTTCCTTCAGGATAATCGCGATGGGCAAGAGGATAGCCTACAACCCACTCGCGGTAACTTGGGAACAAGAACCCGAGAGCTGGCGCGTCTGGTTCCGCCAGAGGGTCAGGTGGGCGGCTGGAAACGTCTATACGGTTGCCACGCACATCAAACACCTCGGAGAGATACCGGGTTGGGGACTAAGAATCGACCTCTTCCTCACGCTGATGATATACTACCTCCTCGCCATAGCGGTTATAGTTGCCGATGTGGCCTTTGTGGCCCTCTTTTTGACCTTTGGGAACATAACCTGGTTCACGGGGCTTATTCTCAGCTTCGTTTATCTTGCGTTCCTCCTTGAGATATTCGCAGGTCTCTACGATGGGGGGATAAAGAGTCTCAGCTGCTGGCTCCTCGCCCCGTTCATGTACTACACCTACTCCCAGATTTGGGTGCTTATATCCCTCGCGGGCCTATGGGAGGGCAGAAAGGCCAAGAAGGTGTGGTACAAGACCCCGCGGACGGCGGTTTAGAGCTCGATTTCAAGGCTCGGCCTCTCAAGAACGACCCTCCCATCGGGCAGGAGGGAGATGCTGAGCGCGTGGATTTCAACGCCTACATTGACTGCCTCTTTAATGAGCCTCGCTATCTCGGGATCGCCCATCTCATAGGGCCTGAACTTCTCGACACCGGGCATCGCCCCGATGAAAAATATCATAGCCCTCTTCCCCGCCTTTGAGAGTCCTATCAGCTCCCTTATGTGCTTCTGCCCCCTCACGCTGGGGCAATCGGGATACATCGCGTACTCTCCCCTTTCACCTCCCCTCAAAACCGCGCTCTTCATCTCGGCGTAGACCTCACCCTCCGGGCACTCGAAGAGGTAATCAAGGCGCGATTTGCCGACCGTGATTTCCTTCCGCTTTAGCCGGCAGTTCTCCAGCCATGGTATCAAACCAAGCTCCACCGCCCGCTCGAAGGCTTTGGCCTGGGTTCGCGTGTCTATCACCGCCCCCCTTTCATCAAAATCCTCAAAGGCGACCAGAACGAAGTCCGTCTTTCCGCCAGTCTTGGGCGTGCAGAAGGCTTTCCTGCCCGGAACCAGGAACTCCTCCAATCGACCCGTGTTGGTTACCAGGGCTCTCCTCTCATCACCATCAACCTCGACCAGCGCCACGAAGCGGTTGAGCCTTTTGCGGAAGATGCAGGGGACTACGTTAAGCCTAAGCAACTCCATGTGGGATGTTCCTCCCCGAAGCTAAAAAGTCTTTGGGATGGCACCTAAAACCTTAAATATCCCTGGCATGACCATTTAGATGGAAATCTAAACGAAAGGGGTGGTTGTGATGGTTGACTACGAACTTCTCAAAAAGATTATAGAGGCGCCGGGTGTTTCCGGCTACGAGTTCCTCGGCGTCAGGGACGTTGTTATCGAGGCTTTCAAGCCCTACGTCGACGAGATAACCGTCGACAAGCTCGGAAACGTTATCGCCCACAAAAAGGGCAAGGGCCCGAAGGTCATGCTAGCTGGACATATGGACCAGATCGGCCTCATGGTGACCCACATCGAGAAGAACGGCTTCCTCCGCGTTGCACCAGTCGGCGGCGTTGACCCGAGGACGCTCATCGCCCAGCGCTTCAAGGTCTGGGTCGGCCCGAACGAGTACATCTACGGCGTTGGGGGAAGTGTCCCGCCGCACATCCAGAAGCCAGAGCAGAGGAACAAGGCCCCGACCTGGGACGAGGTCTTCATAGACATAGGCGCCGAGAGCAAGGAAGAGGCCGAGGAGATGGGAGTTAAGATAGGCACCGTCATCACCTGGGACGGAAGGCTTGAGAGGCTCGGCAAGCACAGGCTTGTCAGCATCGCCCACGACGACAGGATAGCGGTTTACATCCTCGTCGAGGCGGCCAGGCAGCTGGCGGAGACCGATGCGGATGTCTACTTCGTGGCAACGGTTCAGGAGGAGGTCGGTCTCCGCGGTGCGAAGGTCTCGTCCTTCGGCATAGACCCGGACTACGGTTTTGCGCTCGACGTCACCATCGCCGCCGACGTTCCCGGAACGCCGGAGCACAAGCAGATAAGCCAGCTCGGAAAGGGCGTCGCGATTAAGATAATGGACCGCTCCGTCATCTGCCACCCGACGATCGTCCGCTGGATGGAAGAGATAGCCAAGAAGCACGAGGTTCCCTACCAGTGGGACATCCTCACCGGCGGCGGAACCGACGCGGGAGCGATACACCTCAACAAGGCCGGCGTCCCGAGCGGCGGAATAAGCATTCCGGCGAGGTACATCCACTCCAACACGGAAGTCGTTGACGAGCGCGACGTCGATGCGGCGGTTAAGCTGACCGTCAAGGTTCTTGAGGAGATTCCGGAGCTGAAGCTCTGAGCTTTCCTCCGTTTTTTCATCGTTTTCCATCGCCAACTTTAAAAACTCGTTCGAGTACATTCTGGGGACAAATGTACAAGGGTGCGCCCCATGGAGTCAAGGACGGCAGAGGTGCCCTTCTCGGCAGGATGGGAAGCGCTTGTGGGGGCAGCTTCAAGGCAGGAGAGGGTTTTCTCGATGTTCCCGTATGAGGCCGGGGTAACCCAGAGGGGCGAGAAGGTTTTTGCCAGGTTTGCCATCAGGAAGTTTCTGCTCAGGTTCGAGTTTGAGGGAGTTCTCGAGTTCACCTTTAACGAACCCCACGTCACCTACGTCGTGAAAGGACCCAGGGGGCTTCTGATACTCTCCTTCGCCGCAGACGGGGGACTCATCGCGAAGGCCTCCGCCGACATCCCCGGTGAGAGAATGCTGGGCAAGAAGCTTGAGTTTCTGGCAAAGGGCTCCGGCACCGCCCTGGCCAGAATGGCGGAGAGCCACCACACGATAGCCGCCAGGGCCTTTGGCTCCCCCCGGAACTTCATAATAAGAAACTTTGAGCCTTTCCTAATGGCACACGCGATAAGGTACGTCCGATTCAATATCGGAAGCCCCTCGTTCACCCTCAGGGGTGAGAACGGAGGGGAGTGGTTCACGGTCATGGTGGAGAATGACATCGTGAAAAGGGTCGAGTACGGGTCGGATTCCGGAAGTTCGATCATTGAGGTGGAGAAGGAGATTCTAAACGTGGGGACGGAGGATTTTGAGGGGATAGATGCGAGGGGAGAGTACGTCATCAGGATCAGGGAGTAGCCCCTTCGCTTTCTTCCGTCTCCGAGGTCCTTTCGGAGGGCTCCTCGGGGGAGCCGGCTTCGGTCTCTGGATTCGAGCTTCTGGAAACCACGGGGATCGCAGGCTCACTGGCGGCTTCCTCCCTCCTAGCGAGCTCTTTCTCGAACTTGTTCCACTCGTACCAGAAGAACAGAATCCCAAGAATCACTCCGATGAGGATGAACGGGGATCTGGAGGGCAACGGGAGCCCACGGTGCCACCGGTAGAGCAGGTAGTTCTGATAGAGGAACAGGTATCCCAGCCATGTCACCACGAGGGCCTCGACAGTGTATTCAATGAGCCTGCTCGTCTTTTCGTCCATTACTGTCACCTGGGGAAAAGTTAAAAGCGAGCCGTTAAAACTCTTTCCCATGACCGACTACTTTCCATACGAAAACCTGCGACCAAACCAGCGCGATTTCATAGAACTGGTCTCAAAGGCAGTTGAAAACGGAGAAAACGTCATCATCGAGGCGCCCACAGGATTCGGAAAGACCGTGAGCGTTCTGGCTGGAGTACTCCCCCACGCCAAGGAAATGGGCTACAAGGTGCTCTACCTGGCCAGAACCCACAGGCAGATGGACAGGGTCATAGAGGAGCTGAAGGCGATAAGCAGGAAGAGCCCCGTTTCCGGCGTTGAGCTCAGGAGCAGGAAGGACCTCTGCCTGCACACGTACCTCACCCAGTTCACGAGCGACGCCTACACCGCCATGGTCGTCTGCAAGAACCTCAAGAAGATGGGCAAGTGCGAGTTCTACGAGAACGAAAAGAAGAAAAAGGCGGAGTTCGACGAGCTGGTGCGCTTCTTCCTCGGGGAGCCGAGTCACCCCGCGGAGATACTCGACTACTCTCAGACCCTGGAGCTGTGCCCCTACGATTTAACCAAGAGGATAGCGGAGAAGGCGGACGTGATAGTCGCCAGCTACCTCTATCTCCTCAGCCCCACCATACGGGAGAACTTCATAAGCTCCCTGGACCTCGATTACTCCGACCTCATAGTCGTCTTTGACGAGGCCCACAACCTCCCGGATCAGGCGATTTCAGCACTCAGCGATAAAATAAGCATAAACACAATCAACAGGGCAATAAAAGAGGCCGACGAGTACAACGAGCACGAGATAGCAAACTTCCTGAGCATCCTAAGCAGGGGGCTGGAGATACTGTTCCAGGAAAAACTGGCGGGCAGGGACGTCCAGGAGACCGCCATCCAGCCGGAGCTGGTGTTCTCTCACGTTGTCGATGTCCTTGGATTGGACACCAGGTGGCTCGTCAAGACACTCAACGACATGGTGGCGGTCGGGGATTCGATAAGGGAGGACAGGATAGAAAAGGGCAAACCTCCCCGCTCCTACATCGGGCGCGTCGGCGAGTTCCTTCTCCTGTGGCTCTCCCTCATCGGAAGGGAGGACTACCTGTTCCTCATGAGCAGGGACAGGGGGCTGAGCCTCGAGCTCGTTGCCCTCGATCCATCCAAGGCTCTGGGCTTCATAAAAGATGTCCAGAGCGCGATATTCATGTCCGGAACACTCACCCCGCTTGAGGCCTTCCGCGATGTCATGGGCGTGGAGAACGCCCGCCTGAAGAAGTTCCCGAGGATGGTAAAGCGCGAGAACGCCCAGGTTCTGGTAGCCAAAGACGTCTCGACGAGGGGCGATGAGCGCTCGCTCCAGGTTTACAGGAAGATGGTGGACTACATAGTGGAAGCGGCAAGGATAATCCCGAAGAACGTCGGGGTTTTCGCGGCATCCTACGAGGTTCTCCAGGGTCTTCTATCGGCGAACCTCCAGGTTAGGCTGGAGGAGACGGGAAAGGCAGTCTTCATCGAGAAGCAGGGCGTCTCTTCGGCTGAGAACGACCTCATGGTCGCCCAGTTCAAGGCCCACGCGAGGGGCAACGGGGCAGTCCTGCTCGGCGTGATGGGCGGCAGGAACAGCGAGGGACAGGACTACAGCGGGGACGAAATGAACGGCGTGGTGCTCGTCGGAATCCCTTACGCGAGGCCAACGCCGAGGGTTCAGGCCAGGATAAGGTACTTCGAACGCAAGTTCCCGGAGAAGGGCAGGTACTACGGCTACTACCTGCCGGCCCACAGGAAGCTCGTTCAGGCTGCGGGAAGGGTGCACCGTTCAGCGGAGGAGAAGGGTTCAATAGTGGTCCTCGACTACCGCCTGCTCTGGAGGGGCATAAAAAAAGACCTGCCGGACTGGATGGTGGAAACTGTGAGACCAGTTGATCTGGGAAGAATGAGACTCTACCTCAAGAGGTTCTGGGCTACCTAACTGTGAACTCCTTCTCCACCCCAATTTTGGCGCCCTTCACGTACGCAAACTTAACGACCTTGTAGCGTCCGGGAGGCAGATCGACGGGGATGCGCTGTTCGATGGTCTCGCCGGGAATTAAAACAATCCTCCGGTTCAAAAAAACTATTTCCGGATCCAGCTTCTGCCAAAATCCGATGTACTCATACAGCTCAATCTCATTGTCAATCTCAACCTTTACCGTGTTCGGGTTGGATACCCAGAGAACCAGTTCCCCTTTGCGCGGTTTAACCTCGATGTCCGGCTCAACCTCTAGGGGAGTTCCAACGGTTATGACGCCCACACTGTCCTTACTGGGGATTTTTATTATCTTCATCGCTACTAAATGATGTGTTTCTAACGATAAATGTTTCGGTACACACAAATTTTGACTTTTTTCTTTAACAAGCCTCTCCCTTCATGGTAGGGTACAATCACCGCCCAAAAAGCCGTTAAACAGGAAAGCAAACTATTTTAAAGTCTGAGAACATACCACACCTTGAAATGAAGCGAACGGTAACGGTAAAACTCCAGCCAAGCAAGGAGCAGGAAAAAGCACTCTTCGAGTTAGCTCGCGCCACCGCAGTAATCTGGAACAGGCTGAACTACGAGAGGCTCAAGCAATTCAAGGAATTCGACAAAATTGACTTTAACGGGACGGAAAAAGAGGCGTACCAAGAGTTCAAAAACTGGATTGGTGGTTCGACCGTTCAACAGTTGGCGAGGAAGAATGCCGAAAGCTGGCGGAGTTTCTTTTCTCTTTTGAGAAATAAGCGGAATGGGGAATTACCAGAATGGTTCAAGCCAAAACCACCGGGTTTATCAGGGAAGAGAACGGGAGGAAACTATTCATCATCCCCCTCCGGAACGACCAGTACAGAATCCATGGGAATGTCATTGAGTTGAGGCACCTCGGAAAGTTTGGAAGGCTGAGAATCCAATTCAAGGTTCTAGGGTATGGTTTACCTCAAAGGCAAGCAGGGAAGGCTTGAGATACACTACAATCCAATAAGGCGCAAATGGTACGCTCACGTGAGCTTCACTGTAGAAGAGAAGCTAATCAACGACGAGTGGGTTAAAGTTCCAAAACAACCCTTGGGCAACCTTTCGGCTGGAATAGACCTGGGAGTGAATAACTTAATGGCCGTTTACGTCGAGAACGGCGAGGGTTTCCTCGTGAACGGGAGACCGTTGAAGAGCATAGCCTTCCACTGGCGGAGGAGAATAGCCGATTATCAGTCCAAACTCAATAAATCTGGAGCGAAGAAAAGTAAGAAGCTCAGGAGAATGCACGAGGAGGCCAAACTTCAGGCGAAACACTACATTAACACTGCGGTGAGGCAGACTGTTGAGAGGCTGTATCACTCGGGGTTTCGAGAATCCTCTTTGGTTATCCAAAGGGCATTAGCAGGAACCCTGATAAGGGCAGAAGGCAGAATTTTCTCCTCTCCCACGTCTGGCGGTTCAACACGGTGATTCAAAGGCTCAAGGAAGTTGCGGAAGAGTATGGTATTCTCGTTGAGGATGTTGATGAGGCTTTCACTTCCCAGCTTTGCCCTCTCTGCGGCCAGCGCCATTCTAATGGTAGGATTTTCAGGGGTTTATTTAAGTGCCGTGAAGAGGGCGTTGTCATGAATGCGGACTTGGTCGGGGCCTTCAACATTTTGAGGAAGGTTGTGGAAAAGATAACCCCGAGCCTGCCGGGTTTGTCGGCGGGTAGGGGTAATTGGGGGAAGACCCTCCCGGAGGGGTTCTCCGAACCCCTTTCAAAGGGGGTGATGAGGGTTACCCCTCAAACCTCCCTGTCCTTGAGTTAGGGGGTTTCCCCGACGGAAACCCCACCCTTTAGGGCGAGAGGAGGTCATACACATTCTCAGGAGTTCTTTCTGCCGTACAACCTGAAACAACCGTACCGACGCTTAAACTCCAGGTGAAGATTCCCCAGAACCAGAAAAGCGCCGTTTGGTGCGGGGGCGGGGATTTGAACCCCGGAACCCCTACGGGACGGGACCCTCAATCCCGCGCCTTTGACCAGGCTTGGCAACCCCCGCGTCGCCAAACTATAAGGCTCGGGGAGCCTTTATAAATTTTACGGTCACATGGGGAGCTTTCTGAACTCCCTCTCAAGCAGGGTTACCATCTTTTCGCCCAGCGTCTCGGGGGAAGCGATTATAACCAGCCCGGCACCTTTAGTCAGCAGTATATCCTTCATGTGGAGAACAAAGCGCAGAACAGCCTCCTCCCCATTGTGCAGCACAAGATAATCCACACTGTCCAGTATAACAAAGGTATCTCTGTCAACGCTCGTTGTTACCGCATGGAGGAGCGGTGCGAGGGCAGTGGGAGACACCACATTCGATCCCCCAACGTTGCTGATCCAGATGTAGGAGGCACCACAGCGCATGTATACCTCCGGGAGGCGGGTAACGCCGAGAATTTTCTTGCCGGAGAGGAGGCGTAAAACCGAGGCAACCGACATCGATCTTACGAGGTACGGCCCGGGTGAGATGGTAGACGTGCCGTCAAAAACAACGTGGGGCTCGACGTGTGTTGCAATTGCCCGCCTCGTGGTGATGGAACACACCATGACAATGCCCATACCGAGGGCAACTAGGACGTCGTCCAGGATCTTCAGAAACTCCGAGGATACTACATCATTAAGCACGTTGACCCCATAACCCAGCAGAAGTAGCAGGCTTCCGAAGACAAGGGCACGAAAAACGCCCTCACCAAGGGTGTCTCTGATAACCCTCCGTACAGCCATGAAGGAGTAAATCGCCCCCATCACCGCAACAAATGCCACAACCTCTGCCGCAAGTTTCACATATTCGTAAGTGATCATCGTTTCAACATGAGGGTCAGGGTTTATATCCTTTTCGTGAGGGTAAGATGTGGCTTTTGAAGCCCTACCGAAAAATTTATAAAGCCACCTCCCGTCTATGGTTTCGGGTTGAGGGCCGGTAGCTCAGCATGGTTAGAGCGCGGGACTCTTAATCCCGTGGTCGGGGGTTCGAATCCCCCCCGGCCCGCCAGACCGCGTTTCTTCTCGACGCGTTCCGTTTGAGAAGGGATGCGTTTGAGTAACGTAAGGAGTTAGGAAAATGAGTTTTGAAAGCTTA
The DNA here is from genome assembly GCF_001484195.1 of Thermococcus celericrescens. NCBI lineage: Archaea > Methanobacteriati > Methanobacteriota > Thermococci > Thermococcales > Thermococcaceae > Thermococcus > Thermococcus celericrescens. The sequence continues at coordinate 6,113 of NZ_LLYW01000023.1, read as the reverse complement.
GGCTTATCCGAGGCCACGTTAGTGGCCGTCAGGCAGAAGGGCTTCTCAAGTCCGACGGATATTCAAAGGGAGGTAATCCCGCGCCTTCTATCTGGCGACGTCGATATAATCGGCCAGTCCCAGACAGGGACGGGAAAAACAGCGGCATTTGCGCTCCCGATAATCGAGGCGATTGACCCGAAGATAAAGGCCGTTCAGGCGATAATCCTCACGCCCACAAGGGAGCTTGCCCTCCAGGTGGCGGATGAAATCAAAAGCCTCCGCGGGAGGAAGAGGGTTTACGTTTACGCCGTCTACGGCGGCCAGCCGATAGGACCGCAGATAAGGGCCCTTGAGCGGGGGACTCATGTCGTAGTTGGAACCCCTGGCAGAGTTCTCGACCACATAAGGCGCGGAACCCTCGACCTGAGCTCCGTAAAGTTCTTCATCCTCGATGAGGCCGACAGGATGCTCGACATGGGATTCATAGACGATATAGAGGCGATTTTCAGGGAGACGCCGAGAAAGAAGCGTGTGCTGATGTTCTCCGCTACGATGCCGCCGGAGATAAAGAGGCTCGCGAGGCGCTACATGGGTGACTACGAGGTGGTAAGCGTCAGCAGCGACGAGCTCGTCCCGGAGATGGTGGATCAGGAGTACATAGAGGTTGTCCCGGCGAGGAAGCTCACGATGCTCAGGAAGATACTCGATGGCGCCGGGGACTTCTACGGGATAGTCTTCTGCGCCACCAAGAGGGAAACCCGGGAGCTCAGTGAGAAGCTCAGGAGGGCTGGCTACAGCGCCGAGGCACTCAACGGTGACATGAGCCAGGCCGCACGTGAGAGAACTTTCTGGCGCTTCAAGACCAAAAAAACCAGGGTTCTCGTTGCGACTGACGTCGCCGCCAGGGGCCTCGATGTGCAGGACATAAACTACGTCGTGAACTACTCCCTGCCCATGACGGCCGAGGACTACGTCCACAGGATAGGCAGAACCGGCAGGATGGGAAAGAAAGGAAAGGCGATGACCTTCATAATGCCCGGCGAGTTCAGGAGGCTCCGCTACATCGCCCAGACTGCGGGTGTTGAGATACGCAAGTCCGAGCTGAGCGAGGAAATTCCGCGCGAGTACCGCGAGAGGTACGAGAAGGAGAATCAGAGGAACCACGGTTCAAGAGGCTACTCCAGAAACTCGGGCCGCTCGAGGAGCTACGGCAGGGACGGAAGGAGCAAGAAGGGTGGAAGAAGCAGAAGGAGAAACTACTCCGACGGCTACTCCCACGATTACCGCTATTGAGTGGCAGGTAGATGGTGACGACCGGGTCGTTGCCCTCTATCTCAACCCATATTCAGACCGCATCGCTCTTCTTAACAGTCCTCTGGAGACCTGTCCGATCCCTTCAATTTCCTTCCTTGAGGAGCTCGTCTCAAGGCATCCTGAGGAGAAGGCCCTTGTGAGAAAAGTGACAAGAATAACGAAGGACTGGAAGTTCCCAGAGGAAGAGAAGAGGGCGACTTGAATATACAACCCTGTGCACAACTATCGCCCCAATAGTATACTATCACCCTGGTAGTTAGATACTAGAGCATTTATACCACAACAGCACGACATAACAAATCAAAAATATTTAAATTTCAAACTTAGTGAACGTAACATAGCCAAAACATAAAGACCACCATACATCAAGGAGAGGACATTAATGAATCCTCAAAAGAAGGGATATTCTCTCGAAAGGGCAGTTGCAGAGGCCCTGCAAAATAAGGGGTTTAAAGTTATACTGACTCCCGCAAGTGGAGATTTTGGAGCAGACATCATTGCAGAAAAAGATGGAAGAAAAATAGCGATACAAGTAAAAAATACTAAGGACAAGGTAGGAGTAAAAGCTATCCAAGAGGTTTTGGGTGGAAAAGAATATTACAAGTGCCATGAAGCATGGGTAGTTTCGAAATCTGGATTTACAAGGAATGCATGGGAGTTAGCAGACAGAGCCAATGTGAAACTAATACACGCAGATGAATTAGTAGCTAGTGGTGATAAGAAAAGAGAGGCAGAAGAAGTAGTAATAGAAGAATACCTCCCTCACAACGATTATGGCTCGTATGTTAGCCCATACTTGGAGCTTGCCAAGATTTCAGTTATTTTGTTCCTAGTTCTTGTGTTATACTTTTCCATGCCAAAAGTACCGGATAATCTGATAACAAGTACAAATACGACCCAGGTCCCTGAACAGGAACAGCTTAAATTGTTGTTGCCAACCTATGAGATACTGGAAATTCCAAATAGAACCGTCCTATTTTTTGATAACTTTGAAAAATATGAAACTGATTACACTATGGGCCAGCAGAATGGGTGGTTTCCAATATGGGGCTGGAGTGGAAAATCGTTTGAGCAAAAAGTTGTGGCAGATGTTTCAGTATCGGGGAATAAGTCTTTCCAGTTGTGGGGTGATTCCTGTAGGAGTGCTGGATATCACAGGTATCTGTATTTTGATGGCAAATATCTACAACTCCGAAAAATGAACAGTAGTATTGGATTCGAGACATACATTGGAATTGAAGGATACGGGAATCCAAAATGCGGCGATAAGTTCGAGGATAATGCTACAACAGGTCTCCTAGATTCTGGAATTCGCATGACAAAAAATACTACGTACTTGTCGTGTTTAAACGAGACGGTGGGATTTATGCAAATGGAGTGTTAATAAGCAAATGGGAACCAAGAAAATGGTATCATGTTAGGATTATAATGAACTGGCAAAAGGGTGTTTTTGATGTGTACATTAACGGAGAGAAAGTTGGAACAGATATCCCAATAAACAAATTTGGAGCCAGATACTACACTTATGATGGTATTATTGCGGGTTCAGGACATGCTAGTGTAAGAGTGTTTCTCGATGATTTTGAGATATTCCTAATCCCAACTAAGCACTAATGCCAAATGCCTCCTTAGTGATTCTCTGAGTGAGGTTTCATCAAAGTTTGTGATTCTTCTCCCCAAAGGTGCAGTTGAAATGGGTTTGCACTACCAAACTGCCATTTTAAGCTGGAATTCGCATTTCACAAGCCTCAAAACAAGGGTTTAAACCATTAAAGCGCTCCAAAGGAGCGCGGGAGAAGTAAACCCACAAAAAAAGAAGCACACTCAAGTGAATTCCCCGTTCAAAAGTTCCCAAACAAGAGCAAACCTTCAATGAGAAGCACTCACAAGAAGAATCACCAACCTTGGTCAAACTCTGTGGGACTATCATCCCTCGCGTCGAGCAAAGCTCGACATTGCACAGGAGAAGTTTTCGGGGGTGTGGGAGAGCCCCCCAGAGGTTTAAGAGTACAGAGCAAGCTTTAACAAAGCTTGACCAAAAGTTGGTAGCTCTTTATAGTGTTGCACTCTGAGGGTGGGTTTCTAAACTCAAGGCCAACTTTTCTTATGAGAACCTCCAAAGATTCCTTGCAAAGGGGTTTGACTTCAAAAAGATGCCCGAAGGGCATCAAAAGAAAGCAAACCCTACACAAAGAGGCTTTTAAAGCAATTCTCCACGCTAAACCGCTCCAATAATAAGAAACCCCCTGAAAACCAGCATTTCAAGAAGGAGCTACGAACTTTGATGAAACTTTGCGCAGGCAAAGTTTCTTATGGTGGGCCCGCGGGGATTCGAACCCCGGACCTCCACCTTGTAAGGGTGGCGTCATAACCATCTAGACCACGGGCCCGCCCGAAATAGGAGAAGGGAGGGACGTTATAAAATTTTCTACTTCTCAACTCCCCTGCGAACCTTCACGGCTAAACCGCTCTGGAAGACCTTCATCTCCTCGCCGTTCAGTAGGCTCTGGCCGGTCGCGAGGAGTTCGTCTTTTTCGTTCACCACCAAAACCTCGTCGTAGGGCCTTATCTCCGGATCGGCGTCCACCACGAACTTGGCGAAGACGTTTTTTCCGCGCTTCGCGAACGGCTCCGCATCTGAATTGACCACTACCCTCATCCTCGGGAACGGCAGAACCTCGTGGAGTCTCTTGGCACCCTCGATGCCAAGGGTTAAGAGACCGTCCTCAGCCCTGAAGGTCGCGAGGTGCTTGCCCTTGGCCTTTATCTGTCTCGGCATGCCCGTCTTCCTTGAAAGCTCGACGAAGGCATCCTTGAAGGCTTCCCCCGCGCCCTCTCCGAACTGGTACTCGGCTATGGCCATGATGTAGCTCCTCGCCTCTCCTTTGGTGGGCTTGGTTATGGTGAAGTCCTCCTCGCCCTCGCTCTGGGCGAAGGGGTAGCTGAGGCTAAGGTACCTCGGAATCTCGCCGAAGATTGGGTGGTTCACTCTCTCCGGGAACTTCCGGGCAACGCGCTCGGCCCTCGTTTTGGCGCGGTGAGCGAGAGGCCAGCTCATCGCTTCCTCGCTGACCTTGAAGAAGGCACTCGCCTTGGTCACTGGCTCGTTCTTCTCAAGGTAGTCCCTGTACTCCAGCAGTCTCTTGTAGGCGGCGAACATTTTTGGATGGCTTCTCGCCCTCTCATCGACGAGCTCCCAGAGTGTTCCCTCCTTTATCGCCTGCTTGACCCGGTTGAGCTCCTCGCGGATTACCCAGAGGTTGTGCAGAGCCAGAAGCCTCGTCCTCTCTTCCTTCGGCATCTCGCGGAGTTCCTGAGGCGTGTAGCGTGAGCACACCGGGCAGGAGCACGGGAAGTACTCCAGCTCTTCAAGCCTCTTGGTGCCTTCGGGCGTCAGGTAGCGGTCGTCCTTGGCGTAGAGGGCGTAGCTGGCTGAGTCGAAGAGGTCAATCCCCATCGCTACAGCAAGGGCGAAAATCATTGGGTGACCGGCACCGAACAGGTGAACCGGCCTGTCGGGCCTTAAACCGAGCTTTGAAGCTATCACCACGTCCACCAGGTCTCTGTATCGGTAGCCCTCCATCAGAGGGACGACGGCTCCCACCGGGTGAATCTCGAAGTTCATCTCGCTGAGCTTTTTAGCGGCGTAGGTTCTCAGGTCGGGGTATGTGGAGCCCTGCACGGCAGCGTTCATCGCGATGTTCTTGACTTCCTCGGCTTCCTTCGCCCTCTCCAGCGTTATCCTGAGGTCTTCCTCGGCCTTTTCTCTCGGAGCATCTGGTGGAGTCGGGATGTCGAGGAACGTGCCTATGTCGACGCCTATCCTTTCCTGAAACTCGATTATCTCCCTGTTCGTAACGTCCACGCCGCCGTAGCGCATGAGCTGGAAGGAGCCGGAATCGACCTCGATGATACCGTCGTAGTCGAGAAGCCTGTGGATTCCCACATCGAGGGCTTTCTCTCTGAGTTCGAGCGTCTTGTAGATGATGTAGGAGTTGGTGATCACCATTCCAAAGCCCATTTCCTTGAGTTCCTTCGGCGTCACTATCAGCTGCTTCGGGTTGATGACCGGCATTATGGCGGGGGTCTCTATCGTTTTTCCGTTAACGGTCAGCTTTCCTATTCTTCCAGCGGCGTCTCTCGCCTTGATCTCAAACTTGAACTCGACCATCTCTCAACACCGCTAAGCCCTTCGGCGGTCGGTTTAAAAGCCTAAGCCAGAAACGTGATGAGAACGTAAGATATCGCACCCGCGAAAACCGGGGCTATTACCCAGCCCTTCACGATTCCCGTGAGGAGTTTGAGGTTCACGTGCTCGCCCTTGTAGAGGCCCAGACCACTTATGGCCCCAACTATGGCCTGACCCGAGCTGACCGGCAGGCCTATTAGGTTGGCCGCGCTGACGGCCAAAGATGCTCCGAACTGACTTGAAAAGGCAGAAGTTGGCCCAAGAGGGGAGATGTCCCTCCCGACCGTCATCATCACGTCGTAGCTGAAGGTCAGCGCCCCCAGGGTAAGGATGAGTGCTAGAATAAGCTTAAACGGACCGTCCACGCCGAGGCCTTCCATCAGTCCGGCCACGTTCGAAAGCTCGTTGGCGCCGAGGTTGAAGGCTGAAAAGGCCGCCGCCGTGAAGACAAGCCATTTCTGAGTCAGTTCAAGGTTCCGCAGACACTTTATCCTTCTCAGCAGGGGCTTGTAGAGCCTGTAGACCGCCACCGCAAAGAGCGCGGCGACGATTGGTGAGAGAACCCACGCCGATGCTATCCTGCCGACCGTCCCCCAGTCAACCGGCAGCCCGAGGGCGAGGGAAGCCC